>JBCBOW010000405.1:0-2378 GCA_039821045.1 Pseudomonadota bacterium | reverse complement strand
TTATTGGTGCTGGGCTTGTCCCCCATCGCAACTCAAGCTAGGCGCTGTGTTCATGGTTTCACGCAAACGCCTAACCCCTGAAGAATCACGAAATTCTGCTCTTGAAGCGGCGCGCGCGCTGCTCATCGAAACCGGGCCGCAATCGGTCACGCTCAAGGCTGTAGCCGGACGGATCGGGCGCACGCATGCCAATCTGCTGCACCATTTCGGCTCTGCTTCGGGGCTCCAAAAAGCCTTGGCTGAGCACCTTGCGCGGGCGGTGTGCGAGACGATTATTGATGCGGTGCGCGCGAGCCGGGCTGGGCTGGGATCAGCGCGCGAAGTCGTCGATCTTGCCTTTGACGCCTTCGATCGCGAGGGTGCGGGAGCCCTTACAAGCTGGATGTTGCTGACCGGCAATGAAGACGCGCTCAATCCGATCATTTCTACGATCCACGATCTCGTCGACGAACTCGCCCGCGAGGAAGATCTTGGCAATGGCGATCATATGCGGGTCCACACCGAAACGCTGAGCCTGGTGCTGATGGCGCTTGGGGATGCGCTGATCGGGGCGGCGCTGGCGAAATCGCTGGGCCTGCCGCGCGATGCTGCTCGGGAGCGTGCCGAGATGATGCTGAGCCTTTCGCTCGTCCAATACACCAAAGCCTAAGAATGGCTCAGGTTTAGTTTTCGGTTGGATTTGCCCATTGCGGCAGATTGACCTTGCCCGCTTCAAAGCGATCCAAAGTCTTTGCGAGCCTGGCTTTGCGTTGCGGTTCTGCCTCGTTGGCCATCGCGGCCTTGAGTGCGGCGCGATAGGCCGCCGACATCGCTTCGCTGGCCGCAGTTGCTCGGTCCGGTGATACCCCAACATGCTCCCAATTGGTGCCAGTGATCGGATTGATAGGGAGCCCGTCTGGAATGAACGCAGTGAAGCCGTGCGCCAGCTTGATCACGCCGCCGGGATTGGCCGCACCGGCTGTGGTCTCTCCGACCAAGGTCCCGCGCTTGTGTGTCTGCATATCGTAAGCAAATTCTTCGCCGGCGGAGAATGTCCTGCGCGAGGTGAGCACATAGACCGGGCCCTGATAGCGGGTCTGCACCGCCGGGTTGGTCCAGAATTCGCGCGTGGTGTCTGAGGGGCGATGGTAGATGCTGTTGAGATGCCGCTGATCACCGCGCGCGAAGAAATGGCTCATCAATTGCGCGACGCTTTGGGGATCACCGCCGTTGTTTGAGCGAAGATCAACGATGATCGCATGGCTTCCAGCGATCAAGCTGATTGCGGCTTCATAAGCGGCGGCGGTGAATTCGGGGCTCATAAAACCGCGCACTTTGAGATATCCGATATTGCCGCTGAGCCTCTCGACCCTTTCAATCCCATAGCCATTGCGCTGATGCAATGCCTGTTGCTGAGCGATTTCCTCGGCCGTCGGGGCGCGCGGGGCTTCAAAGCTCGGCTCGACGAAATCGGGATCGAAGCTGACGCCAAAATGCAGATCATCGCCCACTTCGCGAAGATCGGATTTGAGCCGCGCGGCGAAATCAGCCGCTGCGAGGGTCTCGGCGTAGTCTCCCGATTGATCGCGGCGGGTCAGCTCCTCGCCGATCGCAGTGGCCTTTTCAGGAAAGACATAACGTTCAGCCAGCTTGCGGCTCAACGCGGCGATCACATCTGACTGAATATCGCGAGTGATAGCAGGGTTCGGGGGTTGTTGCGCTTGGACGCAAGTAGGCGCGGCGAGAAGCCCGGCTGCACAAGCAAATATGATTGATTTCAGCATTTTGGACCAAACCCCTCTGGCTGTGGCTAAGCATCGCCTGGGGGGATGATGCATTCGATTACAGGTGTAAACGCCTTAGTCGACGAAGGATGCCTGCAGCCAGACTGGCAGCGTTGCGACATCCAGATCGGCGACCCGCAAGTGGTCTATGGCGAGGTTGAGGTCCGGGTGAGCCACTTTGCGACGCTTCTCGTCTGAGGCCTCCAGCGGCACAACGATCAGCCTGCGATTGACCTTTTGGCGCCAATTCATGCGCGCGGTGTTTTCCTGCCCGATGTAGCAGCCCTTCTCAAAATTCACCCCGTTCAATTCAACCGCATTGGTCTCCAGCCACAGGATATCGCCGAGCTCTTCAACCCCTTCGGGAACGCCTAGGGCCAGACGGTGTGCGCGGTAGGTGGCGTCAGCCGGTTCGCCCGCAGGCGCTGCGATCCAGCGATGGCCGAGCCCTTCCAGTCGAGGATCAGGAACAGCGCCGTTGCGCGGCTCAATTGACCAATGGGCAGCCAGCGCCTCGTCGCGCGCAATATCGATCGGGCGCCGCAAGCGATACAGCGAGAGCCGTTTGACCAGAGCGTCCGCCTGATCAGCTTCGCAATCAACCAGCACGTCGTC
>JBCBOW010000404.1:0-2390 GCA_039821045.1 Pseudomonadota bacterium | reverse complement strand
CGCTTTTTGGCCACACTGATTGCAATAGGGGCCTGTCAGCTGCGCGCCGCAATTGGCGCATTCGCTCTGCGCTCCACTGGCCTTGATGCCGAGCTCACTATGGGGTTCGACAGCCTTAGCGTTGAGCGCCCCCTCAACTGCCACGCCCAAACCCTCGGCCACATCGCTCATCTTCAATGCCCCTAATTGCGTGCTGCACCGCAGTATAGGGGACGCACAAGCTTTGCCAATGTCGGGCGTGAAACGCTGGCCTTGCGCTTATTGGCTGGCGAGCTTGCGCTCGATCGCGGTCCACAATTGGGCAAAGGCGCGGGCGGCAGGAGCGCGCGGGGCGAAGGCGCCCACCGGCTTGCGCTCAACTGCGCATTGCTCGATCGCGCTCGCAAGTGGGACAATCGGCCAGTTGGGGTTGGCCTCACGCGCCTCTTTGTGAAGGCCGCGGCGCAGATCCAGCATCGAAAGGACGGGCAAGATCGGGGGATGACCCTTGCCGCTCCCACGCACTTCTTCAACCACTTGATCAAGCGCTCGAGCGGAAAGCGGCGATGGGGGAAGCGGGACGATTACCAGATCGGCGGCGCGCATCACCTGTCCGCTGATTTCGTTGAGCACCGGCGGGCAATCGAAGATGATCCGGTCATAATCCTTGGACAGCGCCTCAGAGAGCTTCGCAAGCCGCTTTTTCTTCCCAAGCCGATCAAATTGCCGGTCCAGTGTGCGGATGCTCTCATCCGCAGGTAGCAAGCTGAGATTATCGTAATCCGTGGCCTGAATGAGCTTGGCCGGATCGCGGTCATCCGAAAAAACGCTCTCTGCTGTTCGCTTTTTCTTGGGATCAACGCCCAGCAGGAAACCAGATCCATTGGAGGCGTCCAAATCCCAAAGTAACGTCTTGCGCCGCGAAATATTTGCTGCACACCAAGCGAGGTTGACTGAGAAGGTCGTTTTGCCAACGCCGCCTTTGACACTGTAAACTGCAATGGAAGCCATATTGCTTTGCTTTTGTCCTTTGATCTCGCCAACGTGACCGAAATTGTTACGTTTTGGTTACAGTTAGCCTTTTGGCATGAGCCCCATGCAATGGCAAGGCTCTGAGCTTCGCGTCAGAAACGTGTCATCGCGCGTAAGAATTGATCAGTCTCATTGCATCAAGTTACGCACAAAAAAGGCCGCCAAGAAGGCGGCCCTTTATACGTCGAGGCGCTCTCGTTTAGCCTTCGTAGTCGGCCCCGATCGAGGTCGAACGGGTCGGAGCGGACGCGGTAATGCGCAGTGCTTCGGCAGACTGACTGAGCGAACCGATTTCATCGGCATCGTCTTCATCGTCCGGCAGGATCTTTTGAAGCCCCGTGACCAAAGCTTCATTGAGTTCGCGCGGTTTGATCGTTTGCTCGGCGATTTCGCGCAAAGCAACAACAGGGTTCTTATCCCGATCGCGATCAACGGTCAGCTCGCTACCCCCTGAGATTTCGCGCGCTCGCTGAGCGGCCAGCAGCACGAGATCAAAGCGGTTAGGGACTTTGTCGACGCAATCTTCAACGGTAACGCGTGCCATCAGCGGGCCTTTTCTAAAGCGAATTTTTCGGAGGTTGACTTCTAAATAGGGTCAGAACCAAGACAGGTCAAGATTCTCTCCCCTTTGTGATTGCCCCTCAATAGGTCTCGCTTTCATCATACTTGTAGTTGGGCGAGGAGAATTTGGTGATCTCGCTCTGGAAGTGAAGCGGGACGTTGCCGGTCGATCCGTGGCGTTGTTTTGCAACGATGAGCGTCGCGCGATTGCGAAGCTGTTCGTATTCTTCTTCCCACTGAAAATACTTCGCTTCAGCGTCAGCCGATACGAAACCGTTCTCCGTAGGGCCATCAGGCCGCTTGGCTTCGTGATAGTAATCCGCCCGGTAGATGAACCAGACCATGTCCGCATCCTGTTCGATCGAGCCGGATTCGCGCAGGTCTGAGAGCATGGGACGCTTATCATCGCGTTGCTCTACCGCACGGCTAAGCTGCGAAAGCGCGATCACTGGCACGCTCAGCTCTTTCGCCAGTGTCTTGAGGCCACGGCTGATTTCTGAGATTTCGTTGACGCGGTTGTCATTCGCGCGCCCCGAGCCCTGCAACAGCTGGAGATAATCGACGACGATAAGGCCGATGTCGTGTTTGCGCTTCATGCGACGCGCGCGGTTGCGCAACGCAGCGATCGTCAAGGCAGGCGTATCATCGATATAAAGCGGGAGCTCAGCAAGGCGCTGGCTGGCAAAGCTCAGCTTCTGAAAATCTCCGCGGCTCATTTTACCCGTCCGCAGCGCTTCGGAGCTTATCTCGGCCTGCTCGGCGAGGATACGCGTCGCCAACTGGTCCGCGCTCATCTCCAAACTGAAGAAGGCAGTTGG
>JBCBOW010000403.1:0-2391 GCA_039821045.1 Pseudomonadota bacterium | reverse complement strand
CGCGCAACACGCGCAAGCTGCGCCGGATTGTGATGAGCATGCGGCCCGATATCGATCGCGCGGTCGAAAAGCTGTTTGGCTACACCTTCTTCCTGGATCGCCCCACTCCCAAGCGGCTCGCCAATTGGCGCACCAAAGCGCAGCAGGCCGCCGCGACAGGATCGGGCTTTGCCTTTCATGGCTATGCGCAAACGAAATTCTCCGGGATCATCGATCGGCTCTCAACGATCACGCACGATGCAGCGCCCGAACTTGGCTTGGCCGATTGCAGTCTGATCGCTGTCCGGTTGCGCGAGCATCTGGCGAGCGAGGGCCTGGAAACACTGTCAGACGAGAGCGGCGGCGCGAGCCAGCAGGCGATCGCCTTTTTTCGCGCCCATGACATCGCCTTTCGCATCCGCCGCTTGCAATTGTTGGCAAGGCGTTTGTCGCGCGATTGGGAGAGCGATCCTGAAATACCCGATGCAGCGCTTGATTTGGCCCGTTGGCGGATCAATTCGATCCTCGCGATCTATCAGCAGGCCGACAAGCATGCGATCAGCGGTCCTGAGTTCAAAAGGCTCGCGCTCCAAGTCATGGAGCGCCCTGGCGATGTGCTCGATTATCTGGAGAAGACGCGCCTCTTGCCGGAGACCGATCTTCGGGCAGAGGGCGCGCTGTCTGATGCGCTCGAAGCGATGCCGCGCAACCTCAAGCGCCGCATGCTGCTCACATATCTGGGCTTTCCCTATTATGATATCGCCACTTTGCCGCTCTTCCAGAATGACACCGGGAGCGAATACAACCCGATCAAGATTGATCGCATCTCCCCTGATGATGCGCGCTCGATCCGTGAAGGCGGGACGCGGGCGACTTTGCGCGGCATCGAATTTTATAACTTTGGTGCCTTCTTCAGCCGCGCTTACCGCGAGAATGACTATTTATGGGGGCGCTTGCACGGTGCTGAGCGGATGATCGATCTGGTCGCCTCGACGCTGGAGGAGCCGCTCGAAGCGGCAGTTATCACGTCTGCAAAACGCGCAGTCTTCTTAGCTATACTCGATGAGGAAGAGGCGCAGGATCGCTGCGCGAACGGCATCATTGATACCATTCGCGCAGAAGTGATCGAGCGGCTCGGATAAAGCGGGCGACTAAGAGCCGAACGCGTCCTTGAGTTTGCTAAAGAAACTGCGGCTTTCCGGGCATTCCTCGCCCGTTTCAGTCTCGCGGAATTCTTCGAGGATTTCGCGTTTGCGGCGGCTGAGCTTCGTTGGTGTCTCGACCATGATCTCAACCACCAGATCGCCGCGTCCGCGCCCTTGCAAAACGGGCATGCCAGCCCCGCGCACGCGCAGCTGCTTGCCCGATTGGATGCCGATCGGGATTTCGACCGTGTTGGTGCCGCCGTCGAGATCAGGGATATCGACTTTCCCCCCGAGCGCTGCGGAAGTGAAGCTCACCGGCACACGGGTCGCGAGCGTGGTGCCCTCGCGCTCAAACAGGGTGTGCGGCTTGACGTGAATGAAGATGTAGAGATCGCCCGGAGGCGCTCCGCGTGCGCCCGCTTCACCTTTGCCAGCCAAACGAATTCGCGTGCCCGTATCAACGCCGGGGGGTATCTCAACGTCGAGCGTTTGCGGGCGGTCCACTCGGCCCTCGCCCTGACAATCCTTGCACGGATCTTCGAGCACAACGCCGCGCCCGCCGCAATTGGGGCAAGGCCGCTCGATAACGAACAGACCCTGTTTTGCGCGAACCGCACCGCGCCCGTGGCAAACATGGCATTGGCGCTCCGAAGTCCCGGGCGTGGCGCCTGTGCCTTCGCAAGTCTCGCACACCTGGCTGACTTCGATCTCGATCTGCGTCGTCTTGCCGTGAAACGCTTCTTCGAGGCTGATCTGCATATCATAGCGCAGATCAGCGCCGCGGCGCTGCTGTTGGCGCTGGCCGCCCATGCCCCCGCCGCCAAAAGCGCTGCCAAAGATCGTCTCGAAGATATCGCCAATATCGCCGAAATCGCCCTGCGGTCCGCCGCCAAAGCCGCCCGGACCACCACCGCCATTCATGCCTTGCGTGAAGGCTTCATGGCCAAAGCGATCGTAGGCCGCGCGTTTTTGCGGGTCCTTGAGGCACTCATAGGCTTCATTGCAGGATTTGAACTTGGCTTCCGCCTGAGCATCGCCCGGATTGCGATCCGGGTGCCACTTCATCGCGAGCTTGCGATATGCGCTCTTGATCGACGCGCCATCCGCATCGCGCGCGACGCCGAGCGTTTCATAATAGTCGATTTGGGTTGCAGCCATTGCGTCTTACTCAAAAGGCGCTTCCCACCGACACTGGGGCAGCGCCGATGGGATTTGCCGTTTGCATCAGGGCCTCAACCCTTTTTGTCTTCGTCGACTTCGGAGAACT
>JBCBOW010000402.1:0-2395 GCA_039821045.1 Pseudomonadota bacterium | reverse complement strand
TGGTCGTTGGGCTGACGACCGCACCCGAGAGACTCGTTCAAATCCGGCGCAACCGCTTGCTTTCGCTCAATGAAGGCACCGAAACGTCCTATGTCGATAATGAGCGTGTCAAAGCCGAGTTGCAATTCGCGCGGCGCATGTTTGCTGATAATGGTTGGCCTGTGATCGACGTAACGCGCCGTTCGATCGAGGAGAGCGCGGCTGCCATAATCCGCTTGGTCCAGGAAAGGCGGATGCGCGATAAACCTGTTGACGGAGTGGCTAAACCCATATGAGCGCGCCTGAACTTATCCTCGCTTCCAAATCGGCGTCGCGCCGCGCCATGCTTGATGCAGCGTGTGTCAAATACGAAGCAATCCCGGCTGACATCGATGAACGCGCTGTCGAAGCCGGTCTTGCTGAAGCGACGCCGCCTGAAATCGCTGAGGCTTTGAGTGTGGCAAAAGCCGCCGCGCTCGCCGCGCGCTTCCCGGAACGACTGGTCCTCGGGAGTGACTCGCTCGTCGTTGTTGAAGGCAAGCGCTTTGACAAACCCACCTCGCGCGAAAATGCTGCGGAGCATCTGCGCTTCTTCTCAGGTAAGGTGCTTGAGTTACACAGCGCGGCGGCGTTGGTGCGGAGTGACACCTGCGTCTGGAGCGCTCCTTCTCGAGCCTTGCTAAGCGTTCGTGAACTCTCCGACGAGTTCATCGAGCATTATCTCTATGCAGAGTGGCCCGAAGTGAGCTTTACGGTCGGCGTCTTCCGAATCGAAGCGATGGGTGTGCAGCTGTTTGACCGGATTGAGGGCGACCAGTTCACCATTTTGGGCATGCCGCTCTTGCCCGTGCTTGAAGCGCTGCGCGAAGAGAGTGTGCTTCTCGCATGACATCAGCGCCGCTCGCCCAAGTTATTGGAGACCCAATCGCTCAGTCCAAATCTCCAGTGATCCATGGCTTTTGGCTAGAGAAACTCGCGGTAAGCGGCGAATACACCGCCCAATTGGTGAAAGAGGGCAGCGTCGCGGAGTATCTGGACAATGCGAAGAGCGTTCCTCACTGGCGTGGGTGCAATGTTACCATGCCGCATAAGCACGCAGCGCTGGTAGCTGCTGATCGCTGCGATTCGATTGCCAAGAGAATTGGGGCTGCGAACACGATTGTTCGCGAAGGCGACGAACTGGTCGCGTATAACACGGACGCGGCTGGCTTTCTCGAACCGTTGCGCAAGGATCTGGAGACCCCGCACCTTTTTCGTATGGCACGTATCCTTGGGACAGGCGGCGCTGCGCGCGCGATCGTCACCGCACTATACGATGAGGGGTTTACCCTGGTCCTCGCTGGCCGTGATCCGCGCAAAGCCCGCGCAATGCTTGATGAACTGGCGCCAAAAGGCGAGCACCATGCCGTCACGCTCGATCATTTCTCCGCGCCAACAGACTTCGCATTTGACGATCGCACGGGATGTTTTGACGTCATTGTCAACGCATCGCCTCTGGGGATGGCCGGGCAGCCGCCGCTCGCGTTTGACTTCACGCATGCACCGCCCGGAAGCATTGTCTACGATATCGTCACAAGCCCGGTGGATACGCGATTTCTCCAATCCGCGCGTGAGGCGGGGCTCCGAACGATCAACGGTCTTGCGATGCTGATCGGGCAAGCGGCTGTCGCATTTGAGAAATTCTATGACGTCCAGCCACCGCGCCAGTTTGACGGTGAGTTGATGGAGTGCCTTCAAGGATGACCGATGTGAAGCAGGACCGACCCCTCATCCTTGGTCTCACGGGCTCAATCGGCATGGGCAAGTCCACTGTCGCCGCGATGTTTGCCGACGAAGGTGTGCCGGTGTTCGATGCCGACGCCCAAGTGCGCGCGATGCAGGGCCCTGGTGGTGAGCTGATCCCCGCCATTGAAGATGCCTTTCCCGGCGCAACTGGCCCCGATGGTGTCGATCGCGACGCATTGGGCAAGCTTGTGTTCGCAGACCCAGAAAAGCTCGCGCGTCTTGAAGCCATCGTTCACCCAGCCGTAGGAGCAAAGCGCGCCGACTTTCTTGCGCATAACGCTGGCGCGGCGATGCTCGTCTTCGACATCCCACTCTTGTTCGAACGAGGCGGCCATGAAGCGGTCGATGTTGTCGTGGTCGTTTCTGCCCCTGCGGATGTGCAGCGCGCGCGTGTTCTGGCCCGGCCCGGCATGACGTCAGAGAAGTTTGAGCATATTCTTGGTTTGCAAGTTCCCGATGCTGACAAGCGCGCGCGCGCAGATCATGTCATCGATACTGGCACTACATTTGACGAGACGCGCGATCAGGTCAAAGCATTGATCCAGCATTTATCGAGCGCGCGGGGATAGCTTGAGGATCGCTACCCCCTCCTCTTGCACTCTTATTACTTTGGGCGGATAGTCGGCAGAAT
>JBCBOW010000401.1:0-2407 GCA_039821045.1 Pseudomonadota bacterium | reverse complement strand
CTTCACAGATGACGCTGAACGCCTGCGCCCGATTACAGAAGCCGTCTATGCGGGCTATGTGTCCATTGGTCGATGGCTGCTTTGGCATTACAACGAAGACGCCCAGATCGTCTATTTCCGTCATGCCAAGCCGTGCGATCCCGACCCGTGTGCGGAGTATTTCGGCTGCGAGATCAGGTATGAGCAACCCTATGATTGCCTCGAATTCAAAGCGGCGCTTGCTGACTTTGAGCTGCCACAAGCCAATCCCGAACTGCTGCGCACGCTAGAGGCGCGACTTGATCGCGCTCTTGAAAACCTCGATCACCTTCACAAGCTATCCAATCGAGTGCACCAATGCGTCCTTTACTCATTAGGGCAACAGCCAGTGAGCGTGACGAGCGTGGCCCAGCAATTGGGTATGACTGAGCAAACACTGGCGCGCGGCCTCAAAAGCGAAGGGGCGTCTTTCCGCGATATCCTACAGGATGTGCGCAAGCAGAATGCGGAATTCTATCTGCGCGAAAACAGGCGATCTCTAGCTGATATCGCGCTTGCCCTAGGCTACAGCGATCAAAGCGCCTTCACTCGCGCCTATCGATCTTGGCACGGCGTGCCGCCCTCGCTCAGCTCTGCAAAACAGGTCCAAGCCTGATAGTTTGTGTCAAAAAGAATTGGGGAGATTTCGCCAGTTTGGCGAAAATCTACAAGAACTCTGATAGCTACGGCGATCGCATAAGACAGAAAATGTCAAATGCTTTGGCGTTAAACTGTCAAGACAACCCAGCAAACCTCCGCCTACCACGCGGCCATAAAGATATGGTCGCTTGGTGCAATGCAATTCGCGGGGGAATTCGGCGTGCAGGGGCTTTCAAAGGATTTTCGCTTTTTTGATTGGATCGGGCTGAGCGCGGGACTTCGCATTAGCTCTTCTGGTTTCGCCATGGCTGCATGCTTGGGAGCAAACCCGGCGCTGGCGCAAGCCGGGCCGGACCCGATTGATCCGCCGGACGAAGCTGCCAATATTGAAGTTGAAGTTGTGGCAGTCGAAGGTGAAAGCTTCGAGGGCGATGTCTTTTTCGATTTTCTGCCAGTCGTCGTTGGCGGCTTTGGCGATTTGCTGTTTTTAAACAGAGGCTTCACAAGCGATCAGTTCGTGACCTTCGATGGCAGCCTCGATCTTATCGATGCACCGTCAGCCTCATTCCAGCAGAACCTCTCCCTCCCGACCTATTCGATCGACAGCAACGGACAAGGCTTCGCGCTGGCCACAACGCAGGGCATCGCGACAGGCTTCGTGGGGGAAGCTGGTCCAGCCGAGGTCCTTTCGATTAGTGACGCCTTTGTGGCCGGGGAAATCACAGACACCGGCAATCTTAACGACGGCGCACGCCCGATCATTCTCGATGATACAATCGGCTTGCTTTTGTCCGATGTGACGCTTGCTGATGTCAACGGCGATCCGAGCGCCATGACCGATAGCTTCGTTCTGGCCGCGAGCTTTCTCGGAGAGCTTGAGCAGCCCGCGCAATTTGTCATCAATGACAGTTTCTCGCCGACCAGTCTGAACTTCGCTGGCCCAGATGCCTTCTTGGTAAGCACCAGCCCGTTGTTTACCTCTCCCAACAGCGCCCAGACATCGGACTTGCTCCGCCTCGACATCAGCAACGGTTTCGACGCGCTCGCTATGCGAGTAGGCCCCGAAGGCAATCCCCAATTGCGCGATGGCGGAGGCTTTGCGGGCGGCGATCTGACCTTTGATGGCTTCACCTTTGACGGCAATGCTTTCGACGGGGTGACCACGTTTGGCGGCGGTGCGAATTTTGACGCGCGCGAGTTCTCTGCCAATTCGCAGAGCACAGTGTTCCTTCTCAACAATGCGCTGATCGGGATCGACGGTGGAACAGATCCCAGTGTGCCGGGCCAATTGCTCGCGCTCGATGACCAAGTGATCCTCGCCACCTCTCAGAACTTACGTACGCCTACTCAAACATCACTAGGCACAGTCGATTTTCAGCGGATTGAAGACGTCATTCTGGCTGAGAATGGCGTCATCTATTTTACCTCCACCGTCACAGATCTTGATGGCAACCCGCTCGCGCAGGAAGTCGGCATTTGGCGCATCACGGATCCGGGCACCCCGCAGCAAGCGATCAGCCCGCTCCTTCAAGTCGGCGATCAGCTTCAGATCGGGCAAGAGGATCTGGACTCGCTCTTTTTCCAGGGCGCAATCGATGATGTGGCCAACATCGCAGGTTTTGACACGGCTCAGATCGGCTTCACCGCCCCGATCCAAACCGATGGGCGCCCGCAATTCATCAGCATCAATTCCGATGGCAATGTCGCCACCGTCGTGCAGATCGAAGCCGATGGCGGCCCGCGCGATGCGATCATTGCGCAAGACGATGCGGGCAATTGGACCGTGGTG
>JBCBOW010000400.1:0-2417 GCA_039821045.1 Pseudomonadota bacterium | reverse complement strand
CCGGGCTCAAGGCAGGCGGAGACGGCTTTCTCAGCGTGCGCGTTGGACGGAGTATCAAGGCGCGTGAGAAAGCCGTCTCCGCCTGCCTTGAGCCCGGTTACTTCGCCATAGGCCGCGCACCCATCAAGGTCGGGCCCGTCATGCCCGAGAATGATCAGCCGCTCGCCGGGCAGCAGAACGGCTGCGTCTGTCGCTGGGCTCAGGAGCAAAAGGAGCGAAGCGGCAAGCATCACACCAACAGCCCCATGGGCGCTTCGCACAGCTGCTTGATCGCCTCCATCAATTGCGCGCCATCCGCGCCGTCGATGGCGCGGTGATCAAAGCTGCCGCTCGCATGCAGCACGGTGGCGACTTCAAGCTCGCCATCGACCACGTAAGGCGCCTTTTGCCCCGCGCCCACCGCGAGGATCATGCCTTGCGGCGGGTTGATCACCGCATCAAACTGTTTGATCCCATACATGCCCAGATTGGAGAGGCTGGCGGTGCCCCCCTGATATTCATGCGGCATCAGCTTGCCTTCGCGCGCCTTGCCCGCGAGCACCTTCATCTCGCCTGAAATGACGCTTAGGGATTTGGTGTCCGCTTGCGTGATCACCGGAGTGATAAGGCCTGAAGGCGCTGCGACAGCCACGCTGATATCCGCGCGCGAATAGCGCCGCATCGTATCGCCATGGAAGCTCACATTGCATTGCGGCACCCGGATCAGCGCGCGCGCCAGCGCTTTGATCAGCAGATCGTTGACCGAAAGCTTGACCCCATCGGCTTCCAGCGCGGCGTTGAGCTCTTTGCGCAAGGCGAGCAGCGGATCGAGCCGGATATCGATCGTCAGATAATAATGCGGGACGGTGCTCTTGCTCTCAGTAAGCCGCCGCGCGATGACCTTGCGCACATTGCTGACTTTTTCCTCATCGAAGGGCGCGCCGAATTCTGAAGGGGCCGCGGGCGCTTGCGAAGGCGTGGGCGTTGGCGCGGGTTCAGAGGCCGCTTTGGGCGCAGGCGTAAAGGCAAGCACATCGGCCTCCACGATGCGGCCATTGGGGCCTGATCCTGCAACTTCAGCCAAATCAATTGACTTTGCAGCTGCTATTTTGCGCGCCAGCGGTGAGGCGATGATGCGCGCGCCGTCGGCGGATGCGGATACAGCGCTAGCGCCTGGGACTGCCGCAGCCCCTCCCCCGCCCAGTGCGCTCTCGATATCGCCCTTGGTGATCTTTCCGCGCGCGCCGGTCCCTTCGATCTGGTCAAGGTCAACACCATTGGCATCGGCCAGACGCTTAGCGAGCGGGGTAATGGTTACCCCGTCGGTGGACTGCGGCGCAGCAGCTGGCTCTGGCGCTGCATCGGGAGCAGGCGCGGGCGCTAGAGCCGCTAGAGCATCGGCATTTGGTGCAGCGACGCTATCGGCATCCTCGCCATCCTCCGCGAGCACCGCGATCACTGTGCCAACGGCAACATTCTCGCTGCCCTCGCCAACCAGGATCGAGGCCAGGACCCCTTCATCGACCGCTTCAAACTCCATCGTCGCCTTATCGGTCTCAATCTCGGCCATGATATCGCCAGAGCTGACCGTGTCCCCGACTTTGACCAGCCATTTCGCCAGCGTCCCCTCTTCCATCGTGGGAGAAAGCGCGGGCATTTTGATTTCGATCGACATGGGCGTAGCGGCTCCTTGACACTCATGGATGTCGCGCGGGCTGTTTGGCGAATTGAACAGGACTGGGCAACCCTCTCACTCAGCGTATTGCATGCAAACATTCAAAGTCTAACATTGCTACCTCTCAGCCGATAAAAACCGGCGCGGGCGCGAAAGGGTGAGGATGCGCACATTTCTGGTGATCACTGATGACAGTGAGGAAGAGCGCGCAGCCTTGAGGTTCGCAGCGAGGCGCGCGGTTTCGGTGGGTGGCGCGGTGCATATTCTGGCGCTTGTCCCACAGCAAAACTTCAGCGCCTTTGGCGCGGTTCAAGCCACGATCGAACAAGAAGCGCGCGACCGCGCAGAAGTGCTCGCGCATGGTGTGGCGGGCAATCTTTTTGCGGAAAGCGGGATTATGCCCACGATCTCGGTCAAGATCGGGAATGGGCAAAAGATCGTCAGTGACTTCCTCGAAGAGCATCGCGAGGTGGCAGCGCTGGTCTTAGGCGCAGCGAAGGGCAAGGGGCCGGGCCCGCTGGTGACCTATTTCAGCGCTCATGCCGGCATGCTGCCTTGCCCGCTTTATGTCATCCCGCATGGCTATGACGAGAAAGACAGCGACCACTAAGCGCGCTTCGCTGCCTTCTCGCTGAGGATTGCCAAATGGATCAAACCAGAGTGCCGCGCACCGGATAATCATTAGCGAGGATGTAATCGATGCCTTGCAAGAGCTGATCAAAGGGCGGCCGGGTAAACGGCGCGTTTTGGACGCTGGCGAAAT
>JBCBOW010000399.1:0-2419 GCA_039821045.1 Pseudomonadota bacterium | reverse complement strand
TCACATCGCCGGTCTTCAGATCATTGCCTGTGAGGATTTTCATTGCGGTTGAGCGGCCTGTGTTTGTTCGGCCTCGCGGGCCGTTTTTCCAAGAGTAAGGTCATCGCGCGCGGTGACATCGCCGATAACGATAAGCGCGGGCGAGCGGATGGCGTTGGCCTCGACCAGATCGGGCAAGCCAGCGAGCAGCCCGCGCACCACGCGCATCTCGGGGCGCGCGGCGTTTTCGATAACCGCAACCGGTACGTCTGGCGCAAGACCATCGGCCATCAGCTTTTCAGCGATCTGAGGCGCGGTCTTGACGCCCATATAGATCACCAGCGTGCGCCCTTTGCCTGCAAGGCCTGACCAATCCTGATCTGAAAGGCCTTTGCACTGGCCTGCGACAAAGCTCACAATGCTCGCAGCATCGCGGTGTGTGAGAGCGATCTGTGTGGCGGCGGCAGCGCCATTAGCGGCCGAAATGCCCGGCACAATCTCCACCGGAACCCCGGCGCCGCGCGCGTCTTCGGCTTCTTCGCCGCCGCGCCCGAAGATCAGCGGATCGCCGCCTTTCAGGCGCACCACATCGCGGCCCGCTTTGGCCTCGCGGATCAGCAGAGCGTTGATGTCATCCTGCGGCAAAGTGTGGCGCGCGCGTTGCTTCGCGACTGAAATTAGGCGCGCATTGGCTGGCGCCATTGCAAGGATATCGCGGCTCACCAGCCCATCATGCACCAGCACCTCAGCGCGTTCGATCAGCCGTGCCGCGCGCAGCGTCAAGAGATCGGGATCACCCGGCCCCGCGCCTACAAGAAAGATGGTTCCAATGCCGCTCATGCCAATCAAATGGGCGAGGGGAGCATTTGGCACCAGCGAGAATGGGTTGGGCCTGCTTAAGCAAAGCTTTTGCAGCGCAGCGCGAGGGGCTTTGCCGCCTTGGCTTAGCGGTTCACTCGCTCTCGGTACGGTTCTTTGCGAGCACGCTGATAAGCTGATCGAGCTGCTTGGAGGATCGCAAATGCAGATCGCTTTGCGGGAACGGGATTTCGACCTCGTTCTCCTGAAACAGCTGCCAAATGCGCATGTAGACATCAGAGCGGATGTTGGCGAGCCCGCCTTCCGGGTCCTGAATCCAGAAGCGCAGCTCAAAATTGACTGAATTGTCGCCAAATTCCATGATGTTAACCCGCGGCTTGGGCGTCTTGAGCACGCGCGAAGTCTCATCGGCGGCCTGATAGAGCAGCCGGGTCACCAGCTCCAGATCGCTGTCATAGGCAACGCCGACCGGTGCCTTCACGCGCACATCCTTGGAGCTGTAGGACCAGTTGACCACCTGATTGATCATCAGGTTTTCGTTGGGAATGAGGTGTTCGGTCTGATCGCGCGTGATCACGGAAATGGCGCGAATGCCGATCTTGCGGATTTGCCCGACGCTTTCATTGCCCGCCTGATCGGTGACCGAGATGACATCACCTGGCTTGATCGACTTATCGAGCAAGAGGATGATCCCGGAGATGAGGTTACCAAAGGTCTTTTGGAGGCCAAAACCGATCGCCAGACCAAAGGCACCGCCAAAGAACGCAAGCGCTGTGAGATCAACACCGAGCAGGTCGATCCCGATAAAGAATGCCAGCGCCCAGATCGCAATGGTGCTGACCTTTTCGGCGAGCACTTTCTGGCTGCCATCGAGCCTGGTGAGATTGTGGATCGCAGCGCGGCTGGCGCGGGTGGCGAACCAGGCGGCGGTCACCACCAGCAGGATCACCGCGACAATCAGCAGCGCATCGAGGACCGAGAAACGGATATTGCCAATCTCGAACGCCCATTCATGCAGCGTGCGAAGGAGCGCCCCGGCGGTTTCGCTGGTCGCATCGGCGCCTTCGATGAGCTCGTTTGAGCCCTCGACGACTTCGACCGGCGCCTCTGGCTCCGCCTCGACTTCGGGCTCCAATTCGGGTGGTTCCTCGATAGCGCCTTCTGACGTGCCTTCTGACGCGCTTTCGCCTTCGCCGTCAATCGCAGCGGTGTCTTGCGCCTCGGGATCAGTTTCAGCGGATGAGGCTGGGGTTCGAAGTGTCATATCTTAGTCTATCGCCTCGAGCGCTTGCGCCAAATCCTCGATTAGATCGCGCGGGTCTTCCAAGCCGATGGATAGGCGAATGGCGGGCTGTGTGCCAGCCTCGCTGCGCGTTGGGCATGCCATCGCTTCGCGGTGCATATGTGGTGAGATCGGCAGAGCGAGGCTCTCATAGCCGCCCCAGCTGTATCCCAGGCCGAAGAATTCGAGCGCATCGACCACGCGGCCGCTGGCGCGCAGATCGTCGCTGGCAAGAACAAAGCTGAACAGCCCGCAGCCACCCGTAAAGTCTCGCGCCCAAATTGTGTAGCCGGGATCGCTCGGCAGCATCGGGCACATCACTTGGGCGACCATGGGGTG
>JBCBOW010000398.1:0-2425 GCA_039821045.1 Pseudomonadota bacterium | reverse complement strand
ATTACTTCGGGAAAGGCGGCAAGACTTTCGAAGACATGACATGGCGCGACGGCCTGATTGTTGGCACTGCGCAGGCGCTCGCGATTATTCCGGGCACCAGTCGTGCCGGGATCACAATGACGGCGGCGCGCGCGCTCGGCTATGAACGGGTGGAAGCCGCGCGCTTTTCGTTTCTGCTGTCGATCCCAGCAGTGGCGGGAGCGGGCGTTCTAATCGTGCCGGAAATTCTCGAAGCGGGAACGGCTCTTGCATGGGACGCGCTGATCGCGGGCGTGCTGACCTTCATTGCAGCCTTCCTCACGATGGCGTTCTTGATGAACTTCCTGAAGCGCGCCTCAATGCTGGTTTTCGTCCTATACCGGATCGCCATGGGGCTCTTGCTCCTCACTTTTTTCTAAATTGCCCCCTCCGGGTTCAATTTCTGGAACCTGCGAGGCCACCACAAGTTAAGTGTATATAACTCAACTGTCAGACCGATTAGACACTCTATGGCGTTACTTGTTTTGATCATTTTGGGCGCAACACTGGGCTGGCTCAGCTCGATACTCGCGCGTACCGAGCGCGCAGGCGCGATCCTGCAGCAGATGGGCGTTGGCATAGTTGCCGCGCTCATCGCCGGGCTTGCGCTCAACACGGGCACCATCCTTGGAGGCCTGTCTGCCCTCGCCCTTTTTGGAGGCATCATCAGCGTTTCAGCAGCGCTTGTCCTCTATCACGCGGTCATCACGCGGCGCTCGGGTCAGACCGGCGAGGCGTGACTGCTCGCGCCGCCGCGCAAATGATATTCCTGCGTCCCGCGTGAGACCACATAATCAACATCGATCACAGCGCTGTTCGCATAGGTGAACCCGGCTGGCAGGTTGCGATAGAGCCGATCAAAATCGCGCTCGACCGTCTGCCGATACAAATCCTCAAAGCTCTCGATCACGAAATAGGTCGGCTGCAAATCGCTGATGACATAATCGGTGCGCATCACCCGATCGACGTTGAGCATGATGCGATTGGGGCTCTTGGCTTCGACAGCGAACACCGCTTCGGTCGGTCCGGAGAGGATGCCGGCGCCATAAGCCTTGATCCCGTCCGCCTCTTGGATGAGGCCGAATTCCACTGTGTACCAATAGAGCGCGCCTAGTGCTTTCAATCGGTTGTAGCGCATCGCCTTCCACCCGGCGCGGCCATATTCCTGCATATAATCAGCATAGACGGGGTCTGTCAGCATCGGGACATGGCCGAAGACATCGTGGAAGACGTCGGGCTCCTGGATGTAATCAAAGGTTTCGCGGGTGCGGATGAAATTGCCCGCTGGGAAGCGGCGATTGGCGAGATGCCAGAAGAACACATGATCCGGGATCAGCATCGGCACGGGCACAACGCTCCACCCTGTCAGCGCCGCCAATTCTTCAGACATCGCGCCAAATTCGGGCACGCCGCCGCGCCCGAGATCGAGTTTCTCCAGCCCTGCCATAAAGGCGCTCGCCGCGCGGCCGGGGAGCACATCCATCTGACGCGCAAACAGATCATTCCAAATCGCGTGATCTTCGCTGGAATATTCGGTTTGCGCAGGCTCCAGCCAGTCTTCGCCCACATGCGCAGGCTTTGCGAGCGGCGCGGTAAAGACGTCCTCAGGCAGCTCGGGCAGCTGGGTGAAGTCGGTTTCCGGATCAGCGAGAGTGGCCATAGCATCCAATTTGAGGCTAGCTTGGCCTTAGGACAAGACCAAAAGCGAAAGGAGGCCGAATGGGCCTGAAAGGGAAAGAGTATCGCGCGCTGCTTGAGCCGATGACCGAAGAGCTCGTCGGCATGGCGCGCTGGGCGCGGGTGACGGGGCAGCGCATCGTGGTATTGTTCGAAGGGCGCGATACGGCGGGCAAAGGCGGCGCGATCCGCGCGGTGCGCGATAAGCTCAATCCGCGCCAATGCCGCACGGTTGCTTTGGGAAAGCCCACCGAGGATGAGCAAGGCCAATGGTATTTCCAGCGCTACATCCAGCATTTGCCGAGCGCAGGCGAAATCGTGCTGTTCGACCGTTCCTGGTACAATCGCGCCGGGGTCGAACGCGTGATGGGCTTTGCGGATACGCAGGAAGTGGAGCGCTTTCTTGAGCAAGTTCCCGTGTTTGAAAAGCTGCTTACAGATGATGGCATCCTTCTGTTCAAATATTGGCTGACCACGGATCAGGAGAACCAGGAAGAGCGCTTGGCTGAGCGACTGGAGGATCCGCTAAAGCGCTGGAAACTCTCGCCGATCGATCTTGCCGCGCGCGCAAAATACGATGCTTACACCGAGGCGCGCGAGGCGATGCTGCGCTGGCTGGGCGATGATGGTTTCGCCAACCCGCACAGCGCCCATCGCATGGGGCGCATGGCGGCGGCGGCGGTGGAGCATGCGCGCAATCAGGTAGCGGCGCTCTTGCCCCCCGGTGGCC
>JBCBOW010000397.1:0-2428 GCA_039821045.1 Pseudomonadota bacterium | reverse complement strand
AGACGCCGCCCTCCCAGCACAAGAATCGCCATCGCCGGGACAAGCACCGCCAGCAACAAAAGCGAAACCTGCATCGCTGGCAAAACCTCGCCGGGGCCCGCTTCGCGCGAATAAGCGATCGCGTTGGCCCAGATTGCAAGGCCGAGCGCGATCACCGCAAAGATCTCCAACCACAAGAACAGGTTGGCCCGGCGTGAAACCACCACAAACCGTCGCCACCAACGCGGCATGGCGCGCGCAGCTGAGCGCGGGTCAGCGCTGGGTTCGGTGACGCTGGGGCCTGTCGTTAAATGCGGGGGAGTTTCAGCAACATCCATCGTTGCGTAACTACAACCCGGGTGTTGCCATTTTGCAAGAGGACACATGCAACGAGCGCACAATATGCGCCAAACCGGTCAAGAATAGCGACCAGGCTCCAATTCAAGGTCTGCAATCCGCTTGCGCAGGGTGTTGCGATTAATCCCCAGCAGCTTGGCTGCGCGCAATTGATTGCCCCCGGTCTGGCCAAGCGCGTATTCCAGCAAGGGCTTCTCAAAGGCGGCGAGCGCGCTGTGATAGACTGTCCCGGAGGCCGGGTTTTCGCGCGCCAGCCAGTCTTCCACCGCCGCTTCGAAAGTGATCGGTTCGCTTGATGCACGATCAGCGCGTGCGCCCGTATCCTCGCTCAAAAGATCAGCCAAAGCGCTCGCGTCGATAACATCCTCGCGCGCCATCAGCGCCAGGCGATAGACGACATTGCGAAGTTCGCGCACATTCCCGCGCCAAGGGCGCTCTTCGAGCGCAGCAATGGCGTCCGCAGCAATCTGACGTCTTGGCAGACCCTCGGCGGCGGCTTCGGTCAGAAAATGGACCGTGAGAACCTCAATATCCTCGCGGCGCTCACGCAAGGGCGGCAGCTCAATCGGGACGACATTGAGGCGATAGAACAGGTCCTCGCGGAAGCTCCCGGCTGCAATCAATGGCGCAAGATCGCGGTTGGTCGCAGCGATGATGCGCACATTGACGTCAATTTCCTGGCGGCCGCCCACCCGGCGTATCCGGCCGGACTGCAAAGCGCGCAACAGCCGCGTTTGAGCCTCAGGCGGCATGTCGCCGATCTCGTCGAGAAAGAGCGTGCCGCCATTGGCCTGTTCGAACTTGCCTATCGTTTGAGCGATCGCGCCGGTGAAAGCGCCTTTCTCGTGCCCAAAGAGCTCGCTTTCGACCAGATTGGGCGGAATGGCCGCGGTGTTGACGGCGATGAACGGACCGGTTCTGCGGCTGCCCAGCTGGTGGATCGCTTCTGCGACCAATTCCTTGCCT
Organism: Pseudomonadota bacterium; assembly: GCA_039821045.1. Taxonomy (GTDB): domain Bacteria; phylum Pseudomonadota; class Alphaproteobacteria; order Sphingomonadales; family Sphingomonadaceae; genus Erythrobacter. The sequence goes on along the minus strand of JBCBOW010000397.1, from coordinate 1,126 downwards.
GTCCCGCTTTCACCCGTGATTAAGACAGTCAGATCATTGCGCAGGACCCGCGCGATCATCCGGTACACGCCCTGCATCGCCGCGCTGCGGCCAACCAGCGGCATGTCATCGCCCGGATCAGGCTCGCTGATCATTTCATCGCCGCCGCGTGCGCCTGCCGCCTGCGCGACCGCCTGGACAAGCTCATCAAGATCAAACGGCTTGGGGAAGTATTCGAAAGCTTCGCTATCGCTGGCGCGAACGGCTGTATCCAGAGTGTTTTGCGCAGAAAGCACGATGATCGGCATGCCGGGCGCAAGCGCGCGGACGGTCGCCAGGCTTGCAAGCCCATCGCCATCTTCAAGCACGACGTCTGTCACCATAACGTCAAACTCGGCGGTCTCGAGCGCAGCGTCTCTCTTGGCGACACCGCTCGCCTGATGAATGGCGAACCCCTCATCCTCGAGCGCGGCGCAAATCACCGTTGAGATCGCGGTGTCATCCTCGACGAGCAGGACTGATGGGCGCTTGGTCTCGCTCATCGCGCCACCGGCAAGTGCAAGCGGAAATGGGTAAGCCCGGCGCGGGTATCGCGTTCATGGCTGATAGAGCCGTCCATATCGCGGATCAGCTTGCGCACCAGAGCAAGCCCCAGACCCTGTCCTGTTGGCTTTGAGGAAACGAAGGGTTCAAACAGTCGATCACGCACCGCTGGATCAAGCCCTGCCCCATTATCGCTAACCGTGATCTCAATCGGCAAGCGAACTGCGCGGCCAAATCGCATCGCGCTAAACACCAGTCCGCTGACATAACGGGTCTTGATCGTGACCGCGCCGGGATCGCCCGGAGTTGCTGCTGCGCTGGCCGCATCGCGGGCGTTTGAAATGAGGTTGATCAGGACCTGCTCAAGCGCATCCCGGTGCGCCAGGACAGGCGGCAAGGAGGGATCGAACTCCTCGGTGATCACGACATCCTTCGTCCCGCCCGCGCGCACGGTCACAATTGCAGCGCGCACCGCTTCGTGAAGATTGCATGGCGCGGTCGGCTCTTTGTGCTGGCTGCCAAGCTGCTGCATGCGATCAATCAGGCGCGCGATCCGATCAACCTCATCGGTGATCAAGCGCGCGAGCATCTAGTCAGCCAGCGG
>JBCBOW010000396.1:0-2434 GCA_039821045.1 Pseudomonadota bacterium | reverse complement strand
GCGTCACGTTGGAGCCCAGCCGGGACAGAGCTTGCGAAAGCTCGCATCCGATCGGGCCGCCACCCAGCACGGCAACGCGTGCAGGCGCGCACTCCATTTGCGCAAACGCATCCCACAAGGTCTCGCTTGTGAGATAACCCGAGGCTTCGATGCCCGGGATCGGGGGCACAACTGGCTCCGCCCCTGTCGCCAGCACGATAGAACGGGCGGTGAGCCGCTGGGTGCCGCCTTCATTGAGCGCGATCTCGACCGTCCACGGATCAATGATCTTGGCATAGCCCTTGATCACATCGACACCGAGCCCCTCATAGCGCTCCACGCTGTCATGCGGCTCGATCGTTTTGATCACATCCATCACGCGCGCCATCGTCTGCTTGAACGGCACGTCGGGCTCGTGCGGGGTGATCCCGTATTTGTCCGCATGGCGCATTGTGTTGGCGACCTTGGCGCTCTTGATCAAAGCCTTGGAAGGCACGCAGCCGGTGTTCAGGCAATCGCCGCCCATATCGCCCGCTTCGACCAGAGTGACTTTGGCTTTCACCGTCGTGGCGATCAGCGCTGAAACCAGCCCGGCTGAGCCTGCGCCGATCACGATCATGTTGCGATCAAAGCTCTTTGGCCTCGTGTAGCCTGCATAGACCTTGCGTGCCTTGATCCAGCCCACGATGGCCTTGGCGATCCATGGGACGATGCCGAGAAGCACGAACGAGCCCAGCACCGCAGGCGAGGCAATGCCTGAAAGTGTCTCAATCTGCGCCAGCTGCCTGCCCGCATTGACGTAGACGATCGTGCCCAAAAGCATGCCAATCTGGCTTACCCAAGCGAAGGTCCACACCCTAATGCGCGTGAGCCCCATAACGAGGTTGACGACGAAGAACGGAAACAGCGGGATCATACGGATGGTGAAGAGATAGAACGCGCCGTCGCGCTCCAGCCCTGCGTTGATCGATTTGAGACGCTCGCCAAAGCGCGCTTCCATCGTGTCGCGCAACACAAAGCGCGAGGAGAGAAAGGCAAGCGTTGCGCCTGTGGTCGAAGCGAAAGAGACGAGGATCGTTCCTGTCACCAACCCGAACAGCGCGCCCGCGGCAAGCGTCATGATCGCAGCGCCCGGCAAGGAGGCTGCGGTCACAGCGACATAGATCAGGAAGAACGCGCCCAGCACCATTGCCGCGTTCTCAGCGTAAAAGCCTTGCGCATCATCGACGACGCCCTTGATCCCCTCAAGCGTCAGGTAGCTGCCCAGATCGAAGATGAAGTAGGCGGCAATCAGCGCTCCAAGCGCTGCCAGAATGGCGATCTTCTTCACAAATGGCCCCTCATTAATACAGCAATGCATTCGCATGCTTTTGCCGGCTGGTTACGCAGCGCCGCTCAAAGCCGCGTAGTTGGCGATCCAGCGTTTGTCGATCCATGCTTTGAGCAGCGCGGCCCAGCGCCCTTGAGCGGCGAGCGAACCATAGCTTGCGATGGCTTCGCCGCGGCCGATGGAGAGTAGATAGAGGCTGGCCGGGCGCGGCCGGTAGGAACGGCTTGGGGCGAGGCCTTGCGCAGCCGCACGAAGATTGGCGGCGAGGATGGGGCCGGTGTGCACGGCATGCACGCCCGCGGGATCAACGCGAATATCCGTGCGCCGCGCAACATCGCCGCTCGCGAGGATATGCGGATGCGAGATCGAACGCTGGTGCGCATCAACCGCGATAAACCCCGCATCATCGGTTGCCAGGCCGCCTATGCGCGGCCACTCGGGCGCAGCGCTGCCCAGAGCCGCAATGATGAGATCGGGATTGAGAGGCGTATCGCCTGCAAAGAGTTTGCCGGCCTCAAGGTGCGCATCCTCGGCATAGATCACAATCTCCTGTCGCGCGCATTCTCTCTTGGTCAGCGCCCGGGCGCGGGAGCCGAAATCGGGCAGAACACCGTGCTTTCCCGCTACGATATTCACTCGCAGAGGCGTCTTGGTCAGATGGGTGTTTGCCAGAGCAAAGGCCAGTTCGATCCCGCCCGCACCGCCGCCAACAACGGCGACATGCTGTGGGGGCGGCCCGTGAGAAAAGCGCTGGCCCAAGTCTTCAACCAGTGCATCGATCGGGCGGGTATCAATGACCCGGTTGTCGCCACCAAGGATCGCAGCGGATCGCCCCACCCCGCCGGTGTTTATGGAGGCGATGGCGAAGCGCAGATCCTTGCCACCGGCTGTTGTCGCGACGCGCGCCTCGGGATCAAGCGCCACGCATTCGTCAAGAACGACCCGAACCCCGGCTGACTTGGCCAATGCCGTGACATCAACCAGGCCCGCCTCACGCGCGTGTTCGCCAGATATCCAGCCGGGCACCATTCCAGAATAGCGCAAGTGGCGCGAGCGGGTGAGAAAGACGGCTTCGCGCGTGGGAGCGCCATAGCTAATCCAATCCGCCAGCACAGCAAGCTGCGC
>JBCBOW010000395.1:0-2445 GCA_039821045.1 Pseudomonadota bacterium | reverse complement strand
GTGGCTATCATGGCCGGGCACAGGCACAGCCGTAATGCTAGCGCACCAAGGGCGCAGCGGCTCAACAATTGCGCGCGGGTTCTTGTTGGCCAGCATGCCGATGATGAGGTGGACGCTGTCATAGGCCCACGTTTCCTCCAACGCTTTGCCAGCGCTCGGATTGTGCCCACCATCAACCCAAACAGACCGCGACCCGGTGAGCGGTCCATCGGCCAAGCGTTGATTGCGTGCAGGCCAATGCGCGTGGGCGATCCCATCCCGGATCGCATGGGGGCTCACATCAAGAGCGCGCTGATGGCGGATCATCGCTGTAGCGAGGCCAGCATTGTCCATCTGATGCGGCCCGACCATTTGCGGGTAACTAAGCTCCAGCTCGCCGCTCTCGTCCTGATAAAGATGGCGTTCCTGACCACTCACGCTTGAGCGGCTGTTCGCCCACGCATCGCCTCGCAAGTGGAGGGGCGCTCCCGCGCGCTTTGCGCTCGCGATGATCTCTCGGGTGGCTTCGGGCACTTGCGCTAAAGCGATCAACGGCACCCCCATCTTTGCAATCCCAGCCTTTTCGAAGGCGATCCGCGCGAGCGGTTCGCTTGGCGTGCCTTCTTCCGGCGCCAGGAGAAACCGTTCGTGATCAAGGCCTAACGCGGCGATCCCGCAGGCGGCGAGCACGTCGGAGCCAAGCACATTGGTCGCATCGAAGCGGCCGCCAAGGCCGACTTCGACAACGCAGGCATCCGCCGGTTCTCGGCTGAAAGCGAGGAAGGCTGCAGCGATGGTAACCTCAAAGAAACTCGGGCCGAGGTCCTCGCCCGCATCCAGGACCTCCTTGAGCAAAGCAGCAAGGGCTGCATCATCAATCAGCTTGCCCGCAAGGCGGATACGCTCATTGTAGCGAACGAGATGCGGGCTGGTTGTTACGTGAACGCGCTTGCCATCAGCCTCTAGGATCGCTCTCAAAAAGGCGCAGACCGAACCCTTGCCATTCGTCCCCGCGACATGAAACACAGGCGGCAGTGCGCGGTGCGGATTGCCAAGTCGCTCCATCAATGCGGTGATCGTCTCCAGCCCAAAGCGACCTTGCGGCACGCTGAGCTTTGCCAAGCGATCAAGCTGGGCTTGAACGCGCGGATCATCAGAACGGCCAAAATCCATAGCGGCAGGCCGCGCTTCAGGCGGCGGCGGAAGGCTGCATGTAATCGAGCAGCTGTGCGAGCTTGGCTTTCAATTCATGTCGGTGGACGACCATATCGACCATGCCGTGCTTGTGGAGGTATTCCGCGCGCTGAAAGCCTTCGGGCAATTGCTCGCGGATTGTATCCTGGATCACGCGCTGGCCTGCAAACCCGATAAGCGCACCGGGCTCGGCAATCTGGACATCGCCGAGCATCGCGTAGCTCGCAGTGACACCCCCTGTCGTGGGATCAGCCAATACGACGATGTAAGGTAAACCGGCAGCTTTGAGCCTTCGCGTCATGACGGTCGCGCGCGGCATTTGCATGAGGCTGAGGATCCCTTCCTGCATGCGCGCACCGCCCGCTGCGGTGACAACGATGAACGCGCATTTGCGGGTCAGCGCGCGCTCGGCTGCGGCGCAAAATGCCATTCCCACGGCCATTCCCATTGAGCCGCCCATGAAGTTGAAATCTTGCACACCGACCACAGCAGGTCGCCCGTCAATCATGCCCGAGCCAGCGACAAAAGCATCTTCATGCGGGTTGTTGGCGCGCGCTGTCTTGAGGCGATCTGTGTATTTCTTGCTGTCCTTGAATTTGAGGGGATCTTCCGTGACTTGGGGGATCGCGAGCAGGTCAAATCCCTCATCCAGCAGCATCGCCAAGCGCGTGTCGGCATCGATGCGCCCATGGTGATCACAGCGCGGGCAAACCCGCCCGTTTTCCTCATACTCGGCAACAAACAGCATTTCGTTGCAGTTCGAGCACTTGATCCAAAGATCCTTTTCGGTGCTCTTCTTCTCCTCGCCAAAGCCGAGCGAATTGCGAACGCGGTTGAACCAGCTCATGCGGCACTGTCCTTGATTGCGGCGACCATGCTTGCTGTTAGGTCATGTAAGTGCTGCGGGGCGGCATCGCCATGTTTGCCGACCAGATCGACCAATGCAGAGCCGACGACAACGCCGTCTGCGACCTTGGCAATGGCGGCGGCCTGCGCAGGTTCACGCACACCAAATCCAACCGCGACGGGCAGGTCTGTCTGCACTTTGAGAGCGTTCACAGCTTCCTCAATTGAGCTTTGCGCGGCCTGTTGCAGGCCCGTGATCCCCGCGACCGAGACGTAGTAAAGAAAGCCGCTCGCGTTACTCAGCACCGCTGGAAGGCGCGCGGCATCTGTGGTCGGGGTCGCAAGCGGGATCCAGCTTACATCGTGCATATCGAGCTCTTCGGCGAGCTCGGAGTTTTCCTCCGGCGGCATGTCGACGCAGATGAC
>JBCBOW010000394.1:0-2452 GCA_039821045.1 Pseudomonadota bacterium | reverse complement strand
GGGTGAGCGTTTATGCCTCAGCCGCCCGCCACGCATGGTGGATGCTCGCCAGCCTGGCGGTGGCGATCCTGTTTGTTGGAACCATCGACCGGGTTTATGGACATTCAACGATCGCCTTTGCCATCGCAATCATAGGTTTGGTCGCGGCGAACCGTCGCATGCTCTCCTTCAACTGCCCGCATTGCGGCAAGAACCTGTTCTTTCGCGGCGTGTTCGTCGTGCCTTGGCCCAATCGGGTCTGCACACGCTGCGGCAATCCACTCGATTGAGCCTCGTTCTCTATTCTAGCTCTTTGGTTCGAGGGCTTTGAGACCAGCCTCTTCGCTCGTGGCGGCGCGTTTGTAGGCCTCGCGCTCTGTGAGCCTTGCGCGATAGGCGATGAGTGCTTCAGGGATGCCTTCATCCAGTCCAACTCGGCCCGCCAGTATCAAGGCATATCCAATGCAAATGTCCGCGACCGTGAAGCGATCCGCGCACAGATAATCGCGGCCGCTGAGACGTTCTTCGATCTACACCAAGCGCTAGTAGAACCATTTGGCGTAGGCATCGCCTGCCTCGCCCCAGCCCTTGTGTTACTCGAAAATGGCAACGCGCATGTAGACGGTCTGCGGGAAGGTCAGCGTTGCATCGGCGTGATAGGTGTAATCGAGATAGGCCGCATAATCGGGCTCATCAGGCGCGACGATGAGGTGTTTCGCTTCAGCCTTTACCGCCACATAATGCGCGATCGCGCAGCTTTCGGTCATCCGGCTCTCGCCATCGATCAGCATCGGCACAGTGCCCAGCGGATTGATCTCGAGATATTCGGGCGCCTTGTGACGCGGCGGGAACGGCAGAACTTTAAGATCGAGGTCAAACCCCGCTTCGCAGGCTGCCCAGGTGCACCGCTGCCCGCGCGAACCTGCGCAAGTGTATAGGATTGGTTTGGTCATGCGAGCCGGTGTAATGCCCGCTCACCGCGCTGCAACGCTCAATTGTTCTGCTTGCAATTGCCGGGCGTTTCGCTATGTCCGCTTCCGCTTGGGGCGACGGCTCCAAGTGGAAACCAAGAAAGCCGGAGGGGCCCCGTGGATCCGCCACGGATCAGCCAGCGATCGGCAGCAGTAAAAGGAACGCGAAGTATGGCTCTTTACGAGCACATCTTCCTCGCGCGCCAGGACCTTTCGCAGGCCCAGGTTGACGCGTTGGCGGCCACGGCGACCGAAATCGTCGAAGCGAACGAAGGCAAGGTCACCAAGACCGAGACCTGGGGCCTTAAGTCCCTCGCCTACAAGATCGAGCGCAACCGCAAGGCGCACTTTGTCATGCTCAACATCGATGCCCCGGGCAACGTTGTGGCTGAGCTTGAGCGCCAGACCCGAATCAACGAAGACGTCATCCGTTACATGACCATCCGTGTCGAAGGGCACGAAGATGGCCCCAGCGTGATGATGCGCAAAAACGAGCGCGATCGTAAGCGTCGCTCTGACCGTGAGGAGCGCGACTGATGGCCCGCCCGTTTTTCCGCCGCCGCAAGTCCTGTCCGTTCTCTGGCAAGGATGCCCCCAAGATCGATTACAAAGACGTGCGCCTGCTTCAGGGCTTCATGTCTGAGCGTGGCAAGATCGTGCCTTCGCGCATCACCGCCGTTTCCGCCAAGAAGCAGCGTGAGCTCGCCAAGGCGATCAAGCGCGCGCGTCACATCGGCCTTCTGCCCTACATCGTTAAGTAAGAGGAGACACAGTCATGGATATCATTCTCCTCGAACGCATCGAGAAGCTCGGCACGATCGGCGATGTTGTCACCGTAAAAGACGGCTATGCGCGCAACTTCCTGCTGCCGCAGAAGAAGGCCCTGCGCGCCAACGCCGCCAACAAGGCCGTGTTCGAAGCCAATCGCGAACGTCTTGAAAAAGAGAACGCTGAAAAGCGCGTGGTTGCTGAGGACACCGGCAAGAAGGTTGAAGGCGCAGAGGTTGTGCTGATCCGCGCTGCGTCCAACGCTGGCCAGCTTTATGGTTCGGTCAATGTGCGCGATATGGTTGCCGGGCTCGTTGAGCAGGGCCACGATGTCGACAAGAAGCAAGTCATCATGGGCGCGCCCATCAAGACCATCGGCATGCACGATGTGACCGTCGCTCTGCACCCTGAGGTGCACGTGACCGTAAAAGCCAATGTCGCGCGCTCGGATGACGAAGCTGAGCTTCAATCGCAGGGTGTCGACGTGCTTGCGCAGATGTTCGAAGACGAGCAGCGCGAGATCGAAGAAGCCGCAGCAGACACGCGCATCGATAACGAGGGCCTTGAGCCGGGCGAAATTCCCGCTGAGCTGCTCGAAGGCGGTGCTGACGAAGCTGGTGAGACGGCAGAGGCTGGCGCTGGCGAGGAAGCAAGCGAAGGCTAACGCGCCCTTCCCGGTTGCTTCACAGACCAAAACGCACAAAGGCTGGTATCCGATGACTTTTGCTTCGGAT
>JBCBOW010000393.1:0-2471 GCA_039821045.1 Pseudomonadota bacterium | reverse complement strand
AGCGCCTTCGTGTTTCGGCACTATCATCTCAACGCCAGCGCGCGGCGAAAGCGGTTCGACGAACTCGCCATGATTGCGCGATTGCGCGATCAGCTCGTGGTGCTGTCGAGCGATGCGGATGAGGCGATTGAGTGGGGCGCGGACGGAATCTACGGTCCCCCGACCAAGCTTGGCCGACGCAAGAAGCTCAAGCGTTTTGCCACAGCCCATGACGCGCGCGAGGTCCATTTGGCGAACCGGAACGGAGCCGACGCCCTGTTCCTTTCACCGGTCTTTCCGACGCGCTCGCATCCGGGAGACACATGCCTTGGGGTATCGCTGTTCCGGGAACTCGCTGAGCGTTCGGAGATACCCGTCATCGCTCTTGGCGGGATGACCGCCGAGCGTGCGAGAGAGATACAATGGCCGCGCTGGGCCGCGATTGACGGGCTGAGCTAACTCGCCACTCGCCGCAGATCGCTTGACCAGAGTCCTGCGAGGATTCATGATGTGTTCCAACCTAGGGGCGCTGCGTCTTGATCCGCGCTCCACTTGAGGAGCATCGCATGGCATCGCGCGCAGTCAGCACCCGCCAAACGAAGAATGGGTCCACCGCCGATTGGCGCGCTGGCTTACGCCGTTCGATCCGCCGGATCACGCAAATTACAGGCGCGGGCGCGCTGCTGCTCGCGATGTTCTTCCTCGCGATCGCTCTGGTCAGCTACACCCCAACCGACCCCAGTTACTCGACGGCGGCGAGCGGCGATCAAATCGGCAACTGGATGGGCCGCACCGGCGCGTGGGTGTCCGATTTTGCGCTGCTTGTCTTCGGCATGCCAAGCCTGCTGCTGCTCCCGCTGCTCTATGTTTCGGCGCGCAAGCTGTGGAGCGATGTCGAGCATGATGGCGACCCCGATGCGGAGGAGAACACCCGCTGGTGGGGCCCGCTGACGCTGTTGGGCATCGCGATGGCGCTGCTTTCGACGGTGCTGGCCATCGCACTCCCTTCGCCCGGTGGCACCCTGCCTGCGCAACTCGGCGGTTTGACGGGCCTTTTAGGCGCGGGCGCGATTGATGCGGTCGCAACACGGCTCGCAGGGGAAAGCGCGGGCTGGATCAATCTGGGCGCAGGTGTCGCCTGTCTGGCCGGAGGTCTGGCGCTGGTCACCAAGGTGTTTGCCATCGACTGGCGCGACCTTCTCACCCTGCCCGATTTTGTGAGCGGCGGCGGGGGCATCGGCGGCATCCTCTCACGCCTTCCAGGCCTTGGTTCTCGCAACGAACGCCTAGCCGCGCCGTTTGACGATCAAGAAGAGGCGCCTGCGAAAACCCGTAGAGCCAAGGCGAGCAAAAACGCCGAACCCGAAGCGCCGCGCGCTCCAGTGGACGAAACAAGCGAACGCCGCGCTCCGGAGATTACCGATCCCCGCGCGCCGCCGCGCAAAGCCAAGCCTGCAAAGGCAAACCAGCGCGACATGTTTGCGACTTTCGATCTGCCCAGCCTCGATCTGCTCGAAGAGCCGCCGGCGGACGAAGGCCCGGTGCTCGACAAAATGGCGCTGGAACGGAACGCGCGGCTGCTCGAGAACGTGCTCGACGACTTCAACGTCAAAGGCGAGATCACCGCGGTGCGCACCGGTCCGGTCGTCACCATGTACGAACTTGAGCCCGCACCGGGCATCAAGGCGAGCCGCGTCGTGGGCCTCGCCGAAGACATCGCCCGCAATATGAGCGCCATCAGCGCGCGCGTATCGACTATTCCGGGCAAGACCGTGATCGGCATCGAATTGCCCAACGCTGACCGCCAAATGGTGCTTTTGAAGGAGCTCGCTGCGAGCGCCGACTTTGCCGAGCATAAGGGTAACCTGCCGATCATTCTGGGCAAGGACATCGCCGGTCAGCCAATTATCGCGGACCTCGCCGCTATGCCGCACTTGCTGGTCGCGGGAACCACCGGTTCGGGTAAGTCGGTGGGGCTGAACTGCATTCTGCTGAGCTTGCTTTACACCTTTACGCCGCAGGAATGCCGCCTGATCCTGATCGATCCTAAGGTGCTTGAGCTCAAGAGTTACGATGACATTCCCCACCTTCTCAGCCCCGTGGTGACCGAGCCTCACAAATCGGTCCGCGCGCTCAAATGGGCGGTTGAGGAGATGGAGAGGCGTTATCGCATGATGTCGAGCATCAATTCGCGCAACATCAACTCCTTCAACGACAAAGTCAGCGCCGCCGCCGCCAAGGGCAAGCCGCTGGGCCGGAGGGTTCAGACAGGCTTTGACCCTGAAACGGGCGAGCAGCTCTACGAAGAAGAACAGCTCGACTACGAACCGCTGCCGCTGATCGTGCTGATCGTCGACGAACTCGCGGACCTTATGGTCACGGTGGGCAAAGAGATTGAAGTCCTGATCCAGCGCCTTAGCCAGAAGTCGCGCGCGGCGGGCATCCATCTGATCATGGCGACGCAACGCCCGTCGGTCGATGTCATCACCGGC
>JBCBOW010000392.1:0-2475 GCA_039821045.1 Pseudomonadota bacterium | reverse complement strand
TTCTTCGTCCCGATTGGCACCCAGAAGGCGACAAGACCAATCGTCCCCGCCACAATATGAAACGCAACAAAGATCTCAAACAGGTGCATGCCCGGGCTGTACAGCGTTTTGGACACGGACAAAAGTCGCTTTGCTGGACACCCACATTGCCGTAATGCGGTGCGCACGTCACAAGACTTGCGGCCCGCGGCGCGCCCTGCAATTGAAGCGGGAAGAGACGAGGAGAGGACCCCCGACATGCGCCAGATCGACCATTTCCTGGTGGGCGATGCCCCCGCCCCCGTGCGCAAGCATTCGGTTTGGAATCCGTCGACCGGCGAAGTGCAGGCCGAGGTCGCTCTGGGCGATGCAGCGCTGCTCGATCGCGCGGTGGCGAGCGCGCAAAGCGTGCAGCCCGGCTGGGCGGCGACCAATCCGCAAAAGCGCGCGCGGGTCATGTTCAAGTTCAAGGAACTGGTCGAGGCGAACATGCAAGCGCTCGCCGAATTACTCTCCAGTGAACATGGCAAGACGGTGCCCGACGCGATGGGAGACGTGCAGCGCGGGCTCGAAGTGATCGAATACGCCTGCGGCATCCCGCAGGTCTTGAAGGGCGAATACACCCAAGGCGCGGGGCCCGGCATCGACGTCTATTCGGTCCGCCAGCCGCTCGGCATTGGCGCTGGCATCACCCCATTCAACTTTCCCGCGATGATCCCGATGTGGATGTTCGGCATGGCCATCGCGGTGGGCAATGCGTTTATCCTGAAGCCGTCAGAACGCGACCCTTCCGTGCCTGTGCGGCTGGCTGAGCTGTTCCTTGAAGCGGGCGCGCCAGAGGGCCTTTTGCAAGTGCTCCATGGTGACAAGGAGATGGTCGATGCGATCATCGAGCATCCCGCGATCCCGGCGATCAGCTTCGTCGGATCGTCAGATATCGCACATTACATTTACAGTCGCGGCGCTGAGTTCTCTAAGCGTGTGCAGGCCTTTGGCGGCGCAAAGAACCATGGCGTGGTGATGCCTGACGCTGATCTCGATCAAGTGGTCAACGATCTCACGGGCGCAGCTTTCGGCTCGGCGGGCGAACGCTGCATGGCGCTGCCGGTCGTCGTGCCTGTGGGCGAAGACACCGCAGAAAGGCTCAAGGAAAAGCTCATCCCTGCGATCAATGGCCTGCGCATCGGCGTCTCGACTGATCCAGACGCGCATTACGGCCCGGTCGTCACGCCCGAGCACAAGGCGCGCATCGAAGAGTGGATTGACACCGCTGAGGCCGAAGGCGCTGACATCGTTATCGATGGGCGCGGCTACTCGCTGCAGGGTCACGAAAACGGCTTCTTCGTCGGGCCTACCTTGATCGACCACGTGACGCCCGACATGACCTCGTACCAAGAGGAAATCTTCGGTCCCGTCCTCCAGATCGTGCGCGCCAAAGATTTTGAGGAAGCGGTCCGGCTGCCGAGCGAGCATCAATATGGCAACGGCGTCGCGATCTTCACGCGCAACGGCCACGCCGCGCGCGAATTCGCCGCCCGCGTCAATGTCGGCATGGTTGGCATCAACGTGCCCATCCCGGTGCCCGTAGCCTATCACTCTTTCGGCGGATGGAAGCGATCAGGGTTCGGCGACATCGACCAATACGGCACCGAGGGCCTTGCTTTCTGGACGAAGCGCAAGAAGATCACCCAGCGCTGGCCCGATGGGGGCGGAGACGGCTCAAATGCGTTTGTGATTCCGACGATGGGGTAAGGGCGATGCGCAAGACCCTCACCGCGTTTGTGCTGCTCGCGCTGGCCGCCTGTTCCAGCGGCGAGGAAGCGCCCGAGGATGGTTCGCAAGTCGAACTGACGGTGTCGACCACCGACGGACCCCTCTACCCCGACGAGGCAACGACGCAGCCCGATCCCGGCGAGGGCGCGATTCCGGCGCGGTTCCTCGGCGTGTGGGATTATGAGGGTGGCACATGCGCGCGCGACTCTGATCTGCGCGTCCAAATCAGGCCTGAGAGTATGAGCTTTTATGAAAGCATCGGCACGGTCACCGCAGTCGCGGCTGAGGGAGACGACACTCTGGTCACGCTCGCTATGGAAGGCGAAGGGGAGATGTGGACGCAAGTCACCCGCCTGGCGCTCAAAGGCGAAGGGGAAGCGCTGCGCTTGCACACGAGCGATGGCGAAAAGCCTCCCGTGCCAGACGAGTATCCGAGCAAACGTTGCCCAGAGGAACCCAGCGAATGACCGCCCGCCAACGCACCACCTCCGGCTCGCCTTTCGAAGACCGCTTCGGCTTTTGCCGCGCGGTTCGCGTGGATAGTTCCGGGGCAAACCGCATCATCGTTGCCGGCACCGGCCCGATTGATCCTGACGGCAATACGACGCCGGGCGGCGCGGCCGAGCAAGCGACACGCTGCTGCGAGTTGATTATCGCCGCGATTGAAGACCTTGGCGGCACCGCCGCCGACGTGGTGCGCACCCGCATGCTGCTCACCGACTT
>JBCBOW010000391.1:0-2478 GCA_039821045.1 Pseudomonadota bacterium | reverse complement strand
GATGAGGCCGATCTGCTGGGAGGAAAATCCCCAGAAATAGGTCGTAAAGTAGAAGATCAGCCCAGCGGTGAGACCACTCGCGCTGAATACCAGGAGCGCGCCTGCAAACAGCGCGTAGAATGATCGGCTGGAGATCGTCGTGTAAATCTCCTTGAAGATCCCACTCAATGTGATGCTGCGCTTGGGTGGTGGCTCGCGCAGCGTCGGAATGAGCGGATGCGTCGCCAGCGCTGACACCATGATCGCGACAAACATGACGATCGAACCGGCCAATCCATAGGCTTTGTACGCCTCCGGGTTGAATTGGCCGTTGGGGAAGCTGGCTGTCACAAAGGCTGGGAAAATGATCAGGAATGCCGAGACTGTGATCGCGTTGCCGCCAAACCAGCCGAAAAAGTAGCGGAAGCTCAAAATGCTGCTGCGCTCGTCATAATCGTCTGAAAGCTCAGGCGCGAGCGCGGTGCTAGGTGTTTCGTAAAAGGTGATGAAGGTTCGGATGAGGATCGCAAAGAACACGATGTATCCAAACATGGCCCCATCGCTCCATCCTGTCGGCGGGTTCCAGATGAAGTAGAAGCTGAGCGAGATCGGGATGGCCGCTGCATACATAAAGGGATGCCGGCGGCCCCAGCGGGTCCGAAGATTGTCTGACCAATAGCCCACGATCGGATCGCTGATGGCATCGCTCACCAGAGCGATCAGGATGGCGAGGCTAACCAGCCGCGGGTCCACGCCAATCACTTGTGAATAGAAGATCAGCAGAAAGTATTTGAGGCCGGAATCTTTGACGCCATAAGCGACCGTGCCAAACCCATAGGCGATCTTCGTCACAAGCGATGGCCCCATCGCTGGTGGCACCTCATGGGCGCTCTCGTTCAAAGGCTTGCCTCTCCTTGCAGGCGCACGAGCGCTCGGTTTTCGAGCTGTCTCGCCATCCTCTCTCAGCGCCAAGCCTAGCACGCGGCGCGCGCCTCACAAGATGAAAACCGGATTGCCCGCCCAAAGCCTGGCTGACGCTTGCATCTTTCGCGCTTGACCCTTGCCCGCGCACGCGCTTGATTGCGCGCAACAACACAACGCCATTGGAAGAGGGATCCCCCCTATGCTCAACGTCGCCCATCGCACCGCTTACAACGAAGACCACGAAGCCTTCCGCGAAACCGTTCGCAAGGTTTTCGCAGAGCATATGGAGCCGCATCTCGACCAACATGAAGAAGAGGGCATCGTGCCGCGCAGTGCGTGGAAGGCGCTGGGCGAGGCGGGGATGCTGTGCCCCACGGTGAAGGAAGAAAACGGCGGGCTCGGGCTCGATTTCGGCTTCAACTGCGTGCTCGATGAAGAGCTTGCCTATATGGGCTCCTCGGCGGGTTTTACGCTCCAGAATGACATCACCGCTAACTATTTTGAGCGGCTGGGAAGCGATGAACAGAAAGCCAAATACCTGCCCGGCATGATCTCAGGCGATATCATCACCGCGATCGCGATGACCGAGCCGGGCGCGGGCTCTGACCTGCAAGGCATCCGCACCACTGCAATCGAGGATGGCAATCACCTCGTTATCAACGGCTCGAAAACCTACATCACCAACGGCCAAAACGCTGATGTCGTGATCGTGGTCGCCAAAACCGATCCGAGCGCCGGCGCGAAGGGGACCAGCCTCGTGCTGGTCGATGCTGATACGCCGGGCTTTGAACGCGGGCGCAATCTCGACAAGATCGGGCAGCATTCCGCGGACACCTCAGAGCTGTTTTTCCAAGATGTGCGCGTGCCCAAGACCAACATTCTGGGCGGCGAAAATCGCGGCTTCATCCACCTGATGGAAGAGCTCCCGCAAGAGCGCCTCTCGATCGCTGTCAGCGCCATGGGCGGCGCGCAGCGCGCGTTTGACGAAGCGGTCAAATTCACCAAGGAGCGCAAGGCGTTCGGCAAGACCGTGTTTGAGTTTCAGAACTCGAAATTCACGCTCGCTGATCTCGCCGCCAAGCTGCAAGTGGGCTGGGCGCATCTCGATTGGGCGATTCTGCGGCATTTGGCAGGCGAGCTCACCACGGGTGAGGCCAGCGCAGCCAAGCTGTGGCACACCGAAATGCAGTGGGAGATGGTCGATGCCTGCCTCCAGCTGCACGGCGGCGCGGGCTATATGAACGAATATCCCATCGCGCGCCTGTGGCGCGACGCGCGCGTGCAACGCATCTATGGCGGCACGAGCGAGATCATGAAGGAAGTGGTGAGCCGCGAGATTTGAGGAGGGGTGGCGCCCGCCTTGCGGAAGGAACCCAGGCAAAAGCAGACCTTCGGCTCACGAGCCCATTGCGGTCACTTGTTACGTGTTTGCCTGAAGTCGACGATCCCTGCTAACCGCTGTCCGGGCAACGCTTCTGGAATGGGTCCACCACGTTGAGAATTCTATTAGTTGAGGACAATCAGGAAACGGCGGATTTCATTTCGCGCGGGCTAATGGAGGCGCCTCCATTAGCC
>JBCBOW010000390.1:0-2506 GCA_039821045.1 Pseudomonadota bacterium | reverse complement strand
AACCGCCCTCCGCCCGACATTCCCGAAGGCCTCGATTACAAGGCCTTCACGGAGAAGTTTGACGAAGAGATCGAAGCGGCCGAGCTGTGCGACGCTGAAGAACTCGATCGGCTACGCGCCTATCTCGACAGCCAGCTGACGGGTCTGCAAGGCGTGGTCACCCGGCTCGCCAACCGTTTGCAGCGTCGCCTAATGGCGCAGCAGAACCGCTCGTGGGACTTCGATCAGGAAGAGGGCGTTTTGGATGCCGCCCGTCTGGCGCGCGTCGTGGTCTCGCCCGGCACGGCTCTGAGCTATAAGGTCGAGCGCGATATCGAGTTTCGCGACACGGTGGTGACGCTGCTCATCGACAATTCGGGCTCCATGCGCGGGCGGCCCATCAGTATTGCCGCGATCAGCGCCGATATCCTTGCGCGCACGCTGGAGCGCTGCGGGGTGAAGACGGAGATCCTCGGCTTCACAACCCGGGCCTGGAAAGGCGGACAGGCGCGCGAAGCGTGGCTCGCGGATGGCAAGCCGCAATGCCCCGGTCGCCTCAACGATTTGCGCCACATCATCTACAAGCAGGCAGACGAGCCCTGGCGCCGCGCGCGCCGCAATCTCGGCCTGATGATGCGCGAGGGTTTGCTGAAGGAGAACATTGACGGCGAAGCGCTGCTGTGGGCGCACAGCCGCCTGATCTACCGCCCCGAAGAACGCCGCATCATGATGGTGATCTCCGATGGCGCGCCGGTGGATGACAGCACGCTGAGCGTGAACTCAGCCGGCTATCTCGAAGCACATCTTCGCGGGGTGATCGATTGGATTGAAAAGGTCAGCCCTGTGCAACTGGTCGCGATCGGCATCGGCCACGATGTGACGCGCTACTATCGCCGCGCGGTGACGATCATGGATGTTGAACAACTCGGCGGCACGATCATGGAGCAACTCGCGGAACTGTTCGAGGATGAGAAGGGCGTGAAGGGGCGGCGGTAGGTTTCAACTATGGGACTGTTTGATCGGTGGCGACGTAAACGTGAACAGGATTCACTCGCAAGTAGGTCGGTCGAGATTGCGAAAGATCAAACACTAATTTCAGAACAAGTGCCTGAGCTACTCGGCATGACTCAGGTTGAGCAGATGGCGTTCGTTCTCCAAGAGATCAGAACTTGGAATGAATACTGCACACCCGCTCAAGCTGCAATCTTCCAAGAAAGGCTACACAGGTCTAACCAATCTTGGGCAGAGGAGGGCTTAGTCATGCCGCCATGGGGAAACTTGTGGGTCTTGAGAACGCTTCAAAGAGAGTTAGGCTTAGAAGTTCCTTGGGTTGCTCCAGCTATAACTGCGACAAGCAACGGCGAATGATCCATTGCAACCTATCATAGTTCCTAGCCAAATATCGAGTATCGATTGACTAGGCCCCTGGTAGATTTGTTGGACTCTAACGCGCGCAAAACGTCAGCCTGGGCCCTTCCCAGCATGCCTTGTCCCGCGGGCTCCGAGACACTGCCACGAACACATCTTCGCCATCGGGGTAGCGCAATGCGATGGTGCCGCGACCTTTTGAAGTCACGTCGAGGTCGATGCGCGAGACGTTCTGGAAATAGGGACCATCAAGGCTCGTTGTCGAAAAGTCGCCGCCCGGGCCCAGCACGAAATTGCACGCGCCATCGTAGCGAAAGACGGTGTTGTCAAAGCTGCACTGCACGCGGCGGCCGCTTGCAGCGCCACCTTCAGCCGCTTGCTGTGCTGCCGCTTGCCTGCTCCCCGCGCCGCGGATCGTCACATTGTAGCCAGAGCAAGAGCGCACGATGCGGGTGAATTTCTCCGCTTGCTCTTTGGTCGCGCGGCTGCCGTCGCCGCCAAACATGCCGACCTGCGCTGCGTTGGGGATGTCAGCATCCATCGCGCGGTTGACCATGCAGCCGCAATGCTCGCCCACGATGCTGAGCGTGCGGGTGCACATCCAATAGGGCGTGCCCATCCCATCAGCGATGCCCTCGCGAAGGTTCTCGGTAGAAAACGCGGCCAGATCTTGTGTAGGCTCAGGTTCGTCTGCAAGCGCCTCGGCCATCCCATCGCCTGCGTTCGCGGCTTGGCGGCGTTCGGCCTCTTCCCGGTCGCGCTCGGCGAGTGCCTTTTCGACGGCAGCGTCGATCGCCTCTTGATCCGCCTCCGCGCCAGAACACGCAGCCAGCGCCAGACTTGCGAAGAACACCACCACAACGCGCATTCGGCACACCCCTCATTTTTGGAAAGCCGGATCCTGCCATAATCGCCCACAGACGCAAACGCTATGGCTCTGTTCGCTGATCATGCTTGCTCCGCACACCCGCGCTGGCTAGGCCCCGCAGCATGAACGTATCTGATGCCGTGGCGACCCGCCGCTCGATCCGCGCTTTCACTGATCAGCCGGTTGAGCTTGAAACCATCCGACGTGTGATGGACACCGCGCGCTGGGCGGCCTCCACGGCCCGGGCCCCGTCGCGAACGTCTGCCTGCTGATTGGTGGCAAGCACCCAGG
>JBCBOW010000389.1:0-2508 GCA_039821045.1 Pseudomonadota bacterium | reverse complement strand
GGACGGCACGATCACCTTCGATGCGGCGGGCACGGGCTTTTCGCTGAACACGGGCACGCTCGCAGGCCAGGCGACCGCGCTGCAACAGATGGCGGATTACCAAAGCGAGCTTGACGCCATTGCCGCAGATACGATCGCGCGCGCCAACACATCGCAAGGCAACGGTGCGGATGCGACAGGCGCTGCAGGCCAGCCTTTCTTCGCGGGCACCAATGCAGGCTCAATCAGCCTGGCGCTCACTTCGGGCACTCAGATCGCGACCGCACCCGCAGGTTCCCCCGCAGGCAGCACGGATACTTCCAATCTGGCCGCACTGACCGCGTCTATCGGTGCGGATGATGGCCCGATCGCTGAGCTTGATAACCTGTTGCTCAACACCTCGAGCCGCATCGCCGCGCTGGATGTCACACGCACCGGGCTCGCTTCGATTTCGCAAAGCGCGGACGAGGCCTTGCGCGCGGAAACCGGTGTCGACCTCGATGCCGAAGCGGCCAACCTGATCCGTTTGCAGCAAGCCTTTGATGCCAACAGCCGCGTGCTCCAAGTCGCGAACGAGCTGTTCAACACGATCCTCAATTTGCGCTAGGCCAGGGAGACTGATTTCATGACGTCCATAGCCAATCCGTTCGGCGCGTTTTTTGATCGCTCGCTCTCGCAGATGACCGATTTGCGCGGCTCGATCGAGACCTTGCAAAGCCAGATCGCGACAGGGCAGCGGTTGACGCGCGGTTCGGATGATCCGGCCGCAGCGGCGCGTCTGCGCGCGCTTGCTCGCACCGAACGGCTGAGCCAGGTGGAAGAGGACAATGCAGACAAGCTCGCGCGCGATCTAGGCGAAGCGGGCGATGAGATCCTTGGTGTCTCCTATCTCTTGTCGCGCGCACGCGAACTGGCTCTCCAAGCGGCCAACGATCCGACAGGCGAACGCGGGCGCGAGGCGATTGCAGCGGAGCTTACCCAGCTTTCCGAAGAGCTCTTTGACCGCGCGAATGCGCAAACGCTGACCGGCGAACCGCTGTTTGCGGGCACGGCAGCGGGCCCGGCCTTCACGCGCGATGCCAGCGGCACAGTCACTTACAACGGCAACACCGATGTTTCCGATGTCCCGATTGCGCCAGGCACGGAGATTGAGCGCGGTCTGCCAGGTTCGGAGATCTTCGAATTCGAACTCGCAGGCACGCCCACCAGCGCCTTTGCGATCCTCAACGATCTGGCCGCTGCGCTTTCGGGCGGGTCGCCCAATCCGGGCGCTGCGGCTGCAGCGGCAGTTGAGGGGCTGGACGCGGCGCTTGACAGCACAACGCGCAGTCAGACGATTCTGGGCACACGCCTCGCGTGGGTAGAGACAATTCAGCAAGGCCAGGATGATCGCCGCATCACAATCGCTGAACAGCGCTCGCAGATTGGCGACACGGATCTGGGCGAAGCGATCTCGCGATTGCAGCAAACGCTCACGACGCTTGAAGCAACCCAAGCCAGCTTCACTCGCGTCAGCTCGCTCACTTTGTTTGACGCGCTCTGATCGCGCTCGCGTTTATCGCATCAGGCCCGCTTAAGGAGTTCTCGCCCCGTGTTCGCCGCCATTGGTATCGTTGTTCTGATCGTCCTGGTCTTTGGCGGGTTTACACTTGCTGGGGGCTCGATGGGCCCAATCCTTGCTGCCTTGCCGCTCGAGTTCATGATGATCGGCGGGGCCGCGCTCGGAACCGTTCTGATCGGCAACTCGATGCACGAGATAAAGCTCTTGGGCGGCGGTTTTGGCCGGGTGTTCCAAGGTCCAAAATACACCGATGAAGATCATATTGATGCCATCGCGCTCACGTCAAAACTGATGAAGATGCTGCGCGCTGAAGGCGCTGTGGCGGTTGAGAGCCATGTCACCGATCCGGAAAACTCGGCGATCTTTGCGGAGTATCCGCGGCTGCAAAACGATGCGGTGGTGCGCAATCTCATCTGCGATCCTTTGACGCTTATGGTGGTCTCTTCGGGCACGCTCGATACGCATGCTGTGGAAGACATCATCGACAACGCAATCAAAACCCAGATGCATGAGATGGACGAGCCCACGCACGCGATCCAATCGCTAGCAGACGCTTTCCCCGCGCTCGGCATTGTCGCGGCTGTGCTGGGGATCATTAAGACCATGGGCGCAATCGATCAGCCGCCTGCGGTGTTGGGAAAGATGATCGGCAGCGCGCTGGTGGGTACCTTTCTCGGGGTGCTTCTCGCCTATGGTTTTGCAGGGCCGATGGCTGCGCGGCTGAAACAGATCAACACCCATGATCAGCAGCTCTTTCACTCGGTCAAACAAGTGATCATCGCGAGCCTGCATGGCTATCCGCAGCCGCTGGTGCTCGAAGCGGCGCGTTCTGGCCTGCCGCCGGCGCATCGTCCCAAGCTCACCGATCTGCTTGACAAGATGCGGGGGCGCTAAGCCATGGCTGATGCCGCCGCGCCCGAAGGCCCGCCGCCCGCGCCGATTATCGTCAAGAAGATCACGATCGAGGA
>JBCBOW010000388.1:0-2516 GCA_039821045.1 Pseudomonadota bacterium | reverse complement strand
GAGGCTTCGGGCTCCACGCCATAGGCTTTGAAGTGAGGCCAGTGCTTCTTAAGCTCTTCGGCGCAGCCGGTGAGGTGTCCGCCTGTGCCAACGCCGGTGATCATGACGTCGATCGGCTCGTCAGCGAAATCGGCCAGAATTTCCTTTGCCGTAGTTGCGGTGTGAACTGCGACATTGGCCGGGTTTTCAAACTGGCTGGGCATCCAGGCGCCTTTGGTCTCAGCGACAATCTGGCTCGCGCGTTCGATCGCGCCCTTCATGCCCTTTTCCTTCGGTGTGAGATCAAACGTCGCGCCATAAGCAAGCATCAGACGGCGCCGCTCAATCGACATCGATTCGGGCATGACGAGGATCAGTTTGTAGCCCTTGACTGCCGCAACCATCGCAAGGCCGATGCCAGTGTTGCCTGAGGTGGGCTCCACAATAGTCCCGCCCGGTGCCAGCAAGCCGCTCGCTTCGGCGTCTTCGACCATGGCGAGCGCGATGCGGTCTTTGATCGATCCGCCCGGATTAGCGCGCTCGGATTTGAGCCACACTTCGTGATCAGGGAAAAGCCGCGATAAACGGATATGCGGTGTGTTGCCGATCGTCTCGAGGATATGTGCAGCTTTCATCTCAGGCTCCCTTCCGTCATTTGGTTCCGCCCTCTTCTAGCAATTCTGGCGGCGGATCGAAGGTCTTTGTGGTGCGCAGGATCGGAAACATCCAACTCCATAGGCCAACAGTTGCAATCGCCCCCAGACCGCCCGCCGCCACAGCGGCGACAGGTCCGATAAAATAGGCCAGCGTGCCGGAGACAAAATCTCCGCCTTCGTTCGACGCGCTGATCGCCAGCAGGCTTACAGAAGAAACGCGGCCGCGTTTGTCATCAGGCGTGTGCAATTGCACGAGTGACTGGCGGACATAGACGCTGAACATGTCTGATGCGCCCACGATGAAAAGCATAGCGAGGCTGAGGCTCATCGAGGTTGAAAACGCAAAAATGACGGTCGCGAGACCAAAAACCGCCACCGACCCAAGCATTTTGGGGCCGACATTGGTCTTCATCGGGCGGAAGGAGAACCACGCCGCCATCACAGCGGCACCGATCGCCGGTGCCATCGCAAGTTGACTGAGCCCGCTCGCGCCCACTTGGAGAATGTCTCGCGCATAGACCGGGAAAAGCGCTGTAGCGCCCGCAAGGCCCACGGCGGCGAGATCCAGCGTGATCGAACCCAGCACCATCTTATTGCGCACAACATAGCGCACGCCGTCCACGATTTGCCCGATCGGACGCTGATCGCGGCGGACTGGGGGCTGCGGCACTTGGCTCAAAAATCCCAGCGCGATGAAAGAAAGCCCAAACAGGGCGGTCGCGACTGCATAAGGCAGGCTCGGGGTGATATCATACAGCACGCCGCCCATTGCAGGGCCAATGATACGGCCCGCCTGCCAACTGATCGAAGACAGCGCGATCGCGGTCGGCAACAAAGGCTTTGGCACGAGGTTTGGAGCAAGCGCTGAGAGGGCAGGGCCGGCAAATCCACGCGCCACGCCAAAAACGACTGCAATCGCAAAAAGAGCAGGAATGCTGACCGTACCGTTCCATGTGAGGAAACCGAGCACAGCGCCGCAAGCAAGCTGCGCGAGCACTGTTAGCTGCGCGATCGTGCGGCGGTCATAGCGGTCTGCAGCAAGGCCGGTGATCGGCGAGAGCACGAAGAGCGGCGCGAATTGCAACAAGCCGATCAGAGCAAGCTGACCAGAGGCTTCGGCAACGCTCATCCCCATATCGCGCGCCAGATTGTAGGTCTGCCATGCAATCACAAGCAGCATGCCATCTTGCGCGAGGGTGCGCGCGAGGCGGTTCACCCAATAGATGCGAAAATCGGGAACCTGGACCGGGTGTGTGGGGGGAGCAGCGTCGTTCACGCCAGCGCCCATGGCACCGGCCCAACGATGTGCCAATAGCAGCCCGCTGCAACAGGCGATCAGTTTAAAGCTATGTGGACCCTTGGATCAGCGATTTCGGCGCAAGCGCGGGTTGGGCTGCAGCGTATCGATGATTGCGATAAAATCGTCCAAACGGATGATGCGCTCAAACTGGAACCCGGCGCGCGCATCGCGCGTCCAGATTACATACGCCTCGATCCGTCCCACAATCGGCAGGCGAATGATCACGCGGTCGCCGCGTTTGAGGCTGTCTGAATCGTCGATCATAAAGCCGTGTGCTGAGAGGTTGCACACGTGCAAGTTCATATCACCATGAGCATAATGCTCTACGATTACCGGGAAATCGACCGGATGGCGCGCAGCACGGCGCATGTCCGTGACACTTAAATTAGCTCCCGCTGACACCGCTCATGACCCTCCTTTGGCGAATGGGCCACCCTGACGCAGCCTTGGCTTTCCTAATGCAGGATAAAGGCTGACATTTGGTAAAGTGCAGAGGTGAATAACGCAGCAAGGATTTGCCGGCTCTTCCTCGCCCGGTTCGACAATTCGATTACCGGCTTATCATTGCGTGTTTTTTCTTG
>JBCBOW010000387.1:0-2540 GCA_039821045.1 Pseudomonadota bacterium | reverse complement strand
CGGGTATTGGCGTAAACGATCCGGCACGCTGGCAACCGGCTTACGCAGATGCATCAGGCGCCGGCGATAGCGAAACGACTACAAATGATGGCGTAGAGGCTGACGCTGGAGCAGAAGAGGCAAGCGAACCATCGGATCAGGTGAGAGCGCGCAGCCTGCGCCGCGGCAAGGCTCCCGACGCTCCGGATTTCGCGGTCTTCTTCGTTCACCCCACAAGCTATCTCAGCCGCAGCAATTGGAACGCCCCGATCGGGGAGAACTCCGACCCGGAAGCAGACCGCATCGCGCGCATCTATGTGCGCGGCATGGCAAGCCCGTTTAACGCAGCTTCGCAAATCTGGGCACCGCGCTATCGCCAGGCAACAATGGGCGCGTTCCTCACCGACAAGCAGGAGGGGCAAGACGCGATCGATGCCGCGTATGCGGACGTGCGCGAGGCCTTCCGCTACTTTCTTAGCTCGCTTGATGAAGGCAGTCCGATCGTGCTTGCAGGCCACAGCCAAGGTTCGCTGCATCTCCTCCGGTTGCTGCGCGACGAGATCAAAGGCACGCCAGTTATGGATCGTCTGGTTGCCGCTTATGCTGTGGGCTGGCCCGTTTCGGTTGATCATGATCTGCCCGCGCTCGGCCTTCCCGCTTGCGCGACCCCGGAACAGACCGGATGCCTCATCTCCTGGTCAAGCTTTGCCGAACCGGCCGATCCGAGCGCCGTGATAGAAACATACTCGCAATCGGTCGGGTTCGATGGCGAAAGCCGCGGCGATAGCCAAATCCTGTGCACCAACCCGATCGCGGGCACATTCGGCGGCGGCGCTCCGGCTGAAGCCAATCTTGGAACTCTTGTCCCGGATGATAGCATATCGAACGGCGAACTGGTGCCCGCAGCGGTCCCCGCCCGGTGCGATGAGCGCGGCATCCTGCTGATCGGCGATCCGCCCGAGCTTGGCTCTTATGTGCTGCCGGGCAACAATTATCATGTCTATGACATCCCGCTGTTCTGGTCGAACACACAGGCCGACGTTGCCCGGCGCGCAACCGCCAAGGTGGGAAGCATGCCGGATCAAGTGGGGCCGACCTCCTGATCACCGATCAAGCCAGCGAGTTTGCGAGCACGCTGCCTGATGGCGGGGTTTTGCTGGGGCTTGATCTTGGGACCAAGACAATCGGCCTTGCGCTGTGCGATGCGGGCTGGCGCTTTGCGAGCGCTGACAAGACGCTGGGCCGGGGCAAATGGAGCCGCGATCGCGAACGGCTTGCCGTGCTCATTGCGGAGCGCAGCGTCAAAGGGCTGGTGCTGGGTTTGCCGCGCAATATGGATGGCAGCGAAGGGCCCCGCGCTCAGGCGAGCCGCGCCTTTGCGCGCAACTGTGCACAGGCCTATGCGCTGCCGGTGCTGCTATGGGATGAGCGCTGGTCCACTCAGAGCGCTGAGGCGGCAATGATTGGCCAGGATATGAGCCGCGCAAAGCGCGCCGAGGCCATTGATGCGCATGCCGCAGCGGTCATTCTGCAAGGCGCGATCGACCGGCTCGCAGGCGGTGTGATCTAAGGCTGTGTCAGCTTGGCAAGCCGCACTTTTGCCTCGGCTCTGACCATCCGGCTCCCGCTGGCCCTTTGGGCTTCGCACCATAAGGCCTCGCGCGCTTCGGGCTCTGTTAATCGGCCAGCGCGCGCTTCGAAACTCGCCAGCCGCAATCGCTCGCTCGGATGCGCGCGCCCTGCCCACTCGGCAAAATCGAGCGCTTCATCCGAGCCGCTGGCAACAGCAACGCGCAAGAATGCTTCGCTTGCATTGGGGCTGAGCACCCGGCTCACTGTGCCAGCCTCCAGATCAAAGCCATACTGATCAAACCACCCCTGTGCAGGATCAACATGCATCACGTTGAGCGAGACAGACAGCGCTTCTGGCGGCAATTGTGAATGCACATCGACATGCGCACGATAAAGCATCAACTTGCCTTGCGAGAGAGAGCTGCGCTCAACAAAGCGCAGACCCGCAGCCTCTCCTGCAATGCCGACCACCTCGCCATAATCGTATTCATAATAGTCGCTGACATAGCCCGGCCCGGCATAGCCGCTGGTGAGAAACGAGAAATTGTGATCGTGCGGCGTGCCATAGACAAAGTGCTCCGCACCGCTCGCCTGAAAGCACAGATCGTGTCGGGCAGGCCAGATATTGGCCCGCAAGAACATCCGGCCGCGCTCATTGCCCAGCAATGGCGAGAGGATGATCGCTTGCGGACCATAGCCGCTCTCCACGCCGTTCTCGATGCCAGCGAGCCGCTCTGACAGCCGTTTAACCAGATAGTCGCCCAGAAAGGTGCGATTTTTGGTGAGCTTGCGAAGCCAGCTTGCCGCCTCTTGCAGGTTGGCCTCATCGCGCGGATCAAATCCCAACGTTGCGAGCCCCTCCGCCGCATCAGCCAACGAGCACTCGTCCGTCGATGGATTGTTAATCACAAGCGGCATCACACGCGCTCCTGGTGCGGCTTGGTCCTTCGCTGATTGGCCAACAATTGGACTTGAAGCCGCCGCGCGGG
>JBCBOW010000386.1:0-2554 GCA_039821045.1 Pseudomonadota bacterium | reverse complement strand
TCAATATTGATCGGGTGGCCCTCTTTGGCGACTTCTATCAGGCGGTCGACGGCCTCTTGCGGCAAGACGATGGGCACAATCCCGTTTTTGACGGCATTGCCCGAATAGATGTCTGAAAAGCTTGGCGCGATGACAGCCTTGATCCCCAAATCGAGCATTGCCCAAGCGGCGTGTTCGCGGCTCGATCCGCAGCCGAAATTGTCGCCCGCCAAGAGGATCGGTGCGCCGCTATAATCCGGGTTATCAAAGACATTGCCGGCTTGCGCGCGGATTGTCTCAAACGCGCCTTGGCCAAGCCCTTCGCGGGTGATGGTCTTGAGCCATTTGGCCGGGATGATGATGTCGGTGTCGACATTCTTCTGGCCAAACGGGATGGCCTTGCCGGTAACCTGGCGGATCGCGTCCATCGCTGCCTCTCGTACGCGTCAATCGGTCTCAGGCTTTTCGCCCGAGGGGACATCGCCGGGGGGCACAGCCTTGTCTTCGGGCTTTTTCATGAAGCGGCGACCCGCATAAAGCAGCGCGGCGGCAATGGCGGCCGAGCCAATCGCGGCGGCGGTGCGGCCAGCGGTCTTGCCAGAGTCGGATTTTGGTTTGGTGTCGTCAGTCATGCATCATCCATGCGCGCCGATTGCGCGCGTTGCAAGCGCGCTGCGTTACTCTTGGGCGAGTTCCCTTGGATCGGTGAGCCGACCGGTTACCGCGCTCGCCGCTGCCATGGCGGGGGAGACGAGGTGGGTGCGCGATCCTGGCCCCTGGCGGCCCACGAAATTGCGGTTCGATGTGGAGGCGCAGCGTTCGCCTGGCGGCACTTTGTCAGGGTTCATGCCGAGGCAAGCCGAACACCCCGGCTCACGCCATTCAAAGCCCGCTTGCGTGAAGACCGCATCGAGCCCTTCGTCTTCGGCTTGGCGCTTCACCAGGCCAGAGCCCGGCACCACAATCGCCCAGCGCACAGTGTCAGCCTTGCGGCGCCCGTCGAGCACGCTCGCAGCTGCGCGCAGGTCTTCGATCCGGCTGTTCGTGCAGCTGCCGATGAAGATGTTCTCGACCGGAATATCGCGCATCATGGTGCCCGGAGTGAGCCCCATGTAATCGAGGCTCTTGGCCGCCGCGTCGCGCTTGGAGGCATCGGCAAAGCTTTCAGGCGAGGGGACAGCGCCGGTAATCGGCACGACGTCTTCCGGGCTGGTGCCCCAGGTCACGCTGGGCGCCACATCAGCAGCGTCGATCACCACGCTCTTGTCAAACACCGCGCCTTCATCAGTGCGAAGCGTGCGCCAAAAGGCGAGCGCTGCGTCCCAATCCTCGCCCTTGGGCGCCATGGGACGGTTCTTCAGATAGCGGAACACGGTTTCATCGGGCGCGATCAAGCCAGCGCGCGCGCCCGCTTCGATACTCATGTTGCACACGGTCAAGCGTTCCTCGACGCTCATCGCCTCGAACACGGGCCCGCGATATTCGATCACATGGCCGGTGCCGCCCGCCGCGCCGATTGCGCCGATAATGTGCAGGATGAGGTCTTTGGCCGATACGCCCGCGCCCAGCATGCCTTCCACGCACACTTCCATGGTCTTGGACCGCTGCAACAGAAGCGTTTGGGTTGCGAGCACGTGCTCAACCTCGCTGGTCCCGATGCCAAAAGCGAGCGCCCCCAAGCCGCCGTGGCTGGCGGTGTGCGAATCCCCGCAGACTATCGTTGTACCCGGAAGCGAAAAGCCCTGTTCCGGGCCGACAACATGGACAATCCCTTGCTCACTATCCGCATCGCCGATGTAGCGGATGCCAAATTCAGGCGCGTTCTTCTCCAGCGCCGCAAGCTGCGCTGCGCTTTGCGGATCGGCAATCGGCACTTTGCCGCCGCTCGCATCGCGCCTGGCGGTTGTCGGAAGATTGTGATCGGGGACCGCAAGAGTGAGCTCAGGCCGCCGCACCGCTCGACCCGCTGCCCGAAGCGCCTCGAAAGCCTGCGGGCTGGTCACCTCATGCACCAAATGGCGATCAATATAGATGATCGCGGTCCCGTCTTCGCGGGTTTCGACCGCATGATCATCCCAGATCTTTTCGTAAAGAGTGCGCGCGCTGTGCGCCATATTCACCTCATAGTGCTTATTGCCCGCTTCAATAGCGGCTGATGTGCGGCTCTATTAGCGGCGAGGGGGCAACACTGGCAATAATACGGTCGATTAAGGTCAATTTCGGAATGGAAATTTTAAGCACCCTGCGCTAGTTAACATTTATGTCAGCAACGTCGCCCGCCGCCCCGTTCTCTTACCCGATCACGGTTTCGCCCAATGATATCGATTTCATGGGGCATGTGAACAACGCGCGCTACTTGAACTGGGTTCAAGATGCGGTGCTCGAACATTGGAATACGAGCGCGCCGGCGGAGGATGTGGCGAGCAAGGCGTGGGTCGCGCTCAAACACGAGATTACCTATCGCAAGCACGTCTTCGCCGCGCTTAATCACTGTATGATAAAACGCGCGTGCACCGTTATACCGCTCAAGCACGGTTTGAGCGATCACATCATCTTCCAGAAAGGCGGGCTTGCG
>JBCBOW010000385.1:0-2562 GCA_039821045.1 Pseudomonadota bacterium | reverse complement strand
GAACGCATCCAAGCCTGACAGCCAGGATATATGCTTTGTGCCCGATGGGAACTACGCCAAGATTGTCACCAAGATCAGGCCCGAGGGTGCGGTGCCAGGCAATATCGTGCACGCGGCGAGCGGCGAGATCTTGGGGCAGCACAAGGGCATCATTCACTTCACCGTTGGGCAACGCAAAGGCCTGGAGATCGGCGGCCAGCCAGAGCCGCTTTACGTCATCAAGCTCGATGCTGAGTCTCGCGAGGTGCGCGTCGGGCCCAAGCGCATGCTCGCGGTGGAGAGCGCTGAATTGATCGAGACCAACCGCATCGGCGCGCTCCCAGATGCGCCGCTTACAGCGAAGGTGCGCAGTCTGGCAAAGCCCGTGCCGATCACGCTTGAAGGGCCGCTGGGTGACAACGCTTCGACACGCATCCGGTTTGCCACGCCTGAGTTCGGCGTAGCGCCGGGGCAGGCTGCCGTGATCTATGCTGGCGAACGCGTGGTCGGGGGCGGCTGGATAGACGCGACGACTTCGGTCAGCGCTTG
Source organism: Pseudomonadota bacterium (assembly GCA_039821045.1). Taxonomy (GTDB): domain Bacteria; phylum Pseudomonadota; class Alphaproteobacteria; order Sphingomonadales; family Sphingomonadaceae; genus Erythrobacter. The sequence goes on along the minus strand of JBCBOW010000385.1, from coordinate 2,034 downwards.
AGCCTTTACTCGGGCCACGTTTCCAAAACACAGCCAAAGCCATCGCGATAGGTCGCGGTGTTTGCTGTGACGAGCGGAAAGCGCGCCGTTACGCTTTTTGCCTCCACATTGTCGACCAACGTCACGAGCTCCATGCCGCCGAGTTTATCCTTTTCGCAATCCGCAAGGCTTCGGCCCGCAACAAAGCGACATGAGCAGGCGACCCTGGCGGCGTAAGAGGTGCCAACGTTGGCATAGCCCCGGATCGGCTCGCGATAGATGTACAAAGCCGCAGCGATGACCACCGCAAGGATAACGAAAAGCCAAAGCAGGATCTTCATACCGCGCCTTGCTGGGCTGCTTGCTTTTGTGCTTCTCGCCATTGTCTATCCACTTGCCAATTGCAGTCGCTTAAGGAATTGAGCGCCTTATGACACTCCGAGCCTTAGCCTCTATCGCCGCGCTCGCGCTTGCGCCAGCTTTGCTTATCAGCGCTTGCAGCAATGCGCCGAGCAACGAAAGAGCGCCGTTGAATGCAGGCGCACTCAGCGCCATCACGGACAATGCTGGCGCTCCGCGTGAGCAGCTGGCACGCGAGGTTGATGACCTGTTCGTTAAGGATGGGTTGGGAGAGACTCGCGCGGTATTGGTGCTGTTCAATGGCGAAGTCGCCGCTGAGCGCTACGCGCAGGGCTATGATCCCAAGACGCGGTTCATCAGCTGGTCGATGGCAAAAACTGTCACGGCGGTCTTGATCGGAATGCTTGTTGCCGACGGTCTGCTGAGTGTTGATGAACCCGCGCCTGTTCCCATGTGGCAGCGCCCCGGCGATCCGCGTGCGGAAATTACGCTCGAACAGCTCCTCCAAATGCGCTCGGGCCTGCGGCACACCGAAGCGGGCGATCCCCCCTACGAGAGCTCAGAAGTGCGCATGCTGTTCCTCGATGGGCGCGATGATATGGCGCGCTGGGCAAAGGAGCAGCCGCTTGAAGCCGAACCAGGCGAGAAGTTCGAGTATTCTTCAAACACCACGGTGATCCTTGCCGACATCGCAGCGCGCGCCTTACTCGGGGATCTTGAAGACACCCCGGAAAATCGCCGCAATGCGGTGGACGCATTTTTGGAAGAGCGGCTGTTTGGCCCGCTCGATATGACCTCAATGGTCGCGGAGTATGACGCGAGCGGCACGCTGATCGGGGGCAGCCTGATGCATGCAACAGCGCGTGATTACGCCAAGTTTGGCGAATTTCTGCGCAATGGTGGCCGCAGCCCGGATGGCGAGCAACTGGTCCCAAGCCGCTGGATCGCGCAGATGATCGAGCCGAGCCCAGCAAGCGAACATTACGGCTTTCAAACGTGGATGAACCGACCCGAACCGCGACTTGAATACCCGCATCCGCTGTTTCCGGATCGCGCGCCTGCGAGCCTGTTCGCGATGATCGGGCATATGGGCCAGTATGTGCTGATCTCACCGGAGCAAAAGGTCACATTGGTGCGGCTCGGCCATTCAACCAGCGCCGAGCGCCCGCCCATGCTGCAAGAGGCAGCCGACGCGATTGCGCTCTATCCCAAGCTGGCCGAGTGACGCAGCGCGCTATTGGTTAGAGGTAAAAGCTGCCCTCGACGACAGTAACGCAGGGCCCGCCGAGCCAGGCGCGCTCACCTTCGAGCCGCAGGGATAAGTCGCCGCCGCGCTCGCTTGCCTGGTGCGCTGTAAAGCTCTCGCGACCGAGCCTGTCTGCCCAGTATGGGGTCAGCGCTGCGTGCGCGGAGCCAGTCACGCTGTCCTCGTCAACCCCTCCGCCTGGAACGAAAACGCGACTAACAACGTCAGCGGTATCGCCAGGCGCTGTGCAGATGAACTGGTCCGCGCCCAACCTTTCGAGCCCACGAATATCCGGGGCAAGCGCGCGTACGGCGGCTTCGTCTTCATACAGAAAGATGTTGTAGCCCAATTCAGAGCGGTGCACGCTTTCAGGCTCAGCGCCAAGCAAGGCAATCGCTTGCGGATGCTCGGAGGGCGCGCTGCGAATGGCAGGAAGCGAGAGCTCATAA
>JBCBOW010000384.1:0-2596 GCA_039821045.1 Pseudomonadota bacterium | reverse complement strand
ATCGCTGCCTTCGACCTCGACGCCAATATGGCGTGCTTCGCCGTTATCCTGCCAATCGTGGCGCGAAATCTCGCGGATCGGCACGCGGCTGACTGTCGCGACCCCGTGATAGCCCTTTTGCCCGCAGACCGCCTGATGCACGTAGCCCAGATCCGCCAGAGCCTGCGCTGGGAATTTGAACTCCTCGCATTTGATCTCTTGCAGGCACAAGATGTCAGGCGCTTCCTCAGAGAGGTACTTCGCGATGATCGGTAAACGCAGGCGCGCAGAGTTGATGTTCCAAGTGGCGATAGAGAGCATGACTAGCGAACTAGGGACACAGAAGCAGAGCGACAAGCTTTAGCTGGCGAGGCGCTCATGGTGCGGGGTGGCTTGGCGGTCTTCCAAATGGAAAACCCCTGTCCAAATGGAAAACCCCTGTCCAAATGGAAAACCCCTGTCCCGGGGGCGATGGGACAGGGGTTCCATTTCAGCGTTCGTCACGCTTGTCGCAAGACGGCTTAATCCAAAGGACAGGGCAACAGGGGGGAAACCCTCCTTCAACCGTCTTGTCATCAACTGATAGAGGGATTCGGCTTTCGCCACTATGAATGCCAGCCTAGTTTTGTCGCGTCCTTACAACTTCTTGAGGACGAGACGTTCATCTGCGTCGGCGGGATGAGCGGCGCGGATCATCGAATGTGAACGCGCTTTCTGCAACTGAGACGCCATAGCGATGATTCGTCAGGCGCACCGTTGTGCGGTAGTTTTGCGCGTCGAGAGCGACCCAATGGGTCAGCTGCAAACCGCCCGGTGCACCTTGATCTGCGACGAAAATCAGATTGATCGTGCCGTATTCGGGCTTCTTGGGGTCTTTCACCAGAATGCTCAGCACATCGGTGCTGCCCGTCGGGATCAGCTCGCCAAAGCGCGTCACATCGCGATCCGGATCAAGCAGCGCGCCCAGCGGAGAGCGGCGGATCGGATAGCGTTCGACCTGCCCGACCTCATAATCGACGAAATAGAGCGACTTGCCGTTGGAGACGACGAGGATCTCGGCGTCCTGCCCATAATCAAAGCGGATTTTGCCGCCGCGTTTGAGGGTCAACGTGCCGCGCAGCAGATTGCCTTCGCGGTCGGTCTGCGTGAAATCTGCGCGCATGGTTGAGATGCTGCGCATGGCAGCGACCGCGCGGTCAAGATCGCGGCTGCTGGTCTGCGCTTCGGCGGGCGCGGTGTGATTGAGCGCGGCGATCGGCGCGCATGCCAGCGAGACAGCAAAAAGCCCGCGCGCAAGGGTGCGAGCAGGCTTTGTGATTGATGCGAGAGACACGTTCAGCATGCGGCGGTCTTATGCCTCTTGCATTGAACCGCGGCTGAATCTGTAAGCGCGCTTACTTGATCTTCGCTTCTTTGAATTCGACGTGCTTCTTTGCGACCGGATCGTATTTGCGGAACACCATCTTCTCGGTGATGTTGCGCGGGTTCTTCTTGGTCACGTAGTAAAAACCCGTTCCCTCGGTCGAGACGAGCTTGATCTTGACGGTTGCAGGCTTCGCCATGGCGGTATCCTAAATCTCGTTGAGTGGGCTCGTCGCAGAGCCAAAATACATAAAGCGGCGCGCCCAAATCATGGGGCACCGCCATCAGAGCGCGCGCCTTGGGCGATTCATGGGGAAAAGTCAACCTAACTCGCCCATCGAAGCGCTCACCAATCAGCGCGGCTGGGTTTGCCGCGATTGGCTTTGACCGCGCCGCGCGCTTTCTTCGCTTTCAAGCGCTGCGTTTTGCCGACGCGATTGACCCGGCTCTTGGCGCGGCGTTTCGGGGCGCGATGCGCTTCTACCAGATAGTCTTCGAGCTTAGCGCGCGCGGCTTGTCGGTTGGCTTCCTGTGTGCGGTGTTCGCGCGCGGTGATCAGCAGATCGCCCCCCGCTGTCAGCTTTGATCCTGCCGCCTCGCGCAGCCGTGCAAACACTGGTGGGGGCAAGCGCAGGGCATAGATATTGACGCGCAGCTGAACCTCGGTGGCGACCTTGTTGGCGTTTTGCCCGCCGGGCCCTGAGCCTGCGAGAAAGCTCTCTTCTGCCAGCGCATGCGCGCGCGCAATCAGCTCATCAGACGGCGCGCTATCCATCCCCAGCGCCCAGCGCGATGAAGTCTGCCGGCAGCGGGCTGGTCGCTTCGATCGGCGTTTTGCCTTCGCGCGGGACCGTAATCGAATGCGCGTGCAGCATCGTGCGCGATGCGCCCTTGCCGCGCTGGCTTTCAGACCCGTAGACCGGATCGCCGAGCAGCGGCGCGCCCAGCCCTTTGAGCGCGTGAACCCGCAATTGATGCGTGCGCCCGGTCTCCGGCTTGAAGCGGATGAGCGCGTTCGGGCCCAATGTCTTCACCAGCTCCCAATGCGAGACGGCCTCCTTGCCCTTCTTCGCAGCGATCATGCGCCAGCCCTTGGCCTCCGAGCTGATCTTTGCAAGCTTGAGCCGGATCGTGCCCTCTTGCTCCGCCGGGTGGCCAGCGAGCACGGCGAGATAGGTCTTGGTGACGAGCCGATCTTCAAACGCCTTGTTAAACCGCTTCAAGGCCTTGGGATTGCGCGCCAGCAGCAGACAGC
>JBCBOW010000383.1:0-2597 GCA_039821045.1 Pseudomonadota bacterium | reverse complement strand
GCTGATCCCTCGCTATTCCCTGACGCGCTCATCCATCTGGGCGGGCTTGGCTATTGCGCTGCGGTCCTGATCGAGGGCGTCGAGCGGTTTGGCCTATCCTGGGCAAAGGCATGCGCGCCGCTTCCCGATGGATGGTGGAACGCGATTGAGGCTGGCAGTTTCAGCGATGCTATGGAGCACGTGACAAACGGCCAAGAGCCCGCGTTCATCGAGCTCACCTTCGATCCTAACCGAGGGATTGAAAGCGATGTCATGCAAACCGTCTATTGGCGCGATAGTTTTTCTCAAGAGAACGCAGAACAGCGCGCTCACCCGGCGCGCGACACAGTCGACATTCTCTCAGACAGGCTGGCTGATATCCCGCGCGATGTAGCGAGCCCGGATGATCCCGAGATCGAAGGGCCAGGCGGATTTGGATCGGGGATCAGGCTGCTCGATATCCCCAAGATGATCTTTGACGATTTTCGCGAGGATGTCGCCCAGCAGCCCAACTCGCCTGAGCCAGAAAGCCTGCTTGCGCTCACCGGCGATTGGGAGCCGCGCAGCGTCTTTGGCATCCGGATCGACACCTTCAACGCCGCCTTCAGCGTCCCGCTTGAAAGACTGCGCTCGGTGCTTGAGATCGGCACAGCCGTCGCCGCAAAGCATCGCAAGCATTTTGTCTACACAGTGCGTTTCGCAGGGCCGAGCCCGGCTTCGCTCAGCTTCCTCAGGTTTGAGCGCAATGCGATCATCAACATCGACGGACTGACGCGTGCTGGCATCGCGGGATGGATATCGCACAGCGACGAGGCCTCACGCGCATTTACCGATGCTCTTGAGGACGCGGGCATTCCGTTCTCGATGCATTGGGGCAAGGATATTCCCAGCGACGCGGCTAAGATCGCCGCCGATTTCGGTCCCGCGGTTAGCCGCTATAAGGCAGTGCGCGCCGGGCTCGTGCCTGAAGCTTTGCGAGCGAAGCTTTGCTCCCCAATGTTGGAGCATTGGGGGCTCGCGTGACGCCTCCTTTTAGGCAGCGGCAGCGATATCGTCCGCAACAAGGCTCAAGAACTCATCCCAGAGCATGGGCGCGCCAACTTGCCAGCCCTGCGCGTAGTCTGCGCCCAACGATGTAAGAACATCCAGGATCGGGAAGGTTTCGACCCCATCGATGGCGTATTCCAAGCCCAGCTTATGAGCGCGCTCGATGGACATCTTGAGGGCTTTGCGGCGCGTCTCATCTTCGACCAAATCGCGAGCGAAACTGGATTCGCATTTGATCATGTCGATGCCAATGCCGGGAAGGACGTCGAGCGGCGGCTCGATTGGTAGCTCCCCTCCAAGACAGATGCGCGCATCCGTCTGGCGCAGCGCTGCAAGTGTAGCGCGGGCGCGCGACCCAACGTTGGAAAAGGCGTTCTTGTCAAACTCTAGAGTGATGCCCCGTGCGGTCGCCTTTGACCCGGCTTGTAGCTCGTCAGCCAGGGCGTTGACGAAGTTCTGATCGGCCAGCAAGGAGGCCGCGATCGGGACCGTGAGGTTGATCTCATGGCCGCTCGCCATTGCCTCTTCGGTACGCGCCATCGCTCCGCGCAGCACAAAGAGGATAAGGTCTTCAAGTCGGCCCGCGGCTTCGAGAATAGGGATGAAATCGGCCGGAGCAATCCGTCCAATCCGTGGGCTCGTCCAGCGCAAAACGCACTCCCCGCCGACTATCTGCCCGCTAGCAAGCGCAAGCTTAGGTTGCACCATTACGGCAATTGCGCCGTTCTCAAGCGCCTCGTCAAACTCGGACAACACGCGTTCGCGATACTGCTCTTCTTCGAAGATGGTGGCTGTGCTCCCCGACCAGATCAGGTCTCGCTTTTGAGCCAGTTCCGATGCACGCACTGCGCCGGTAATCGAGCCGGGCGCGCTGCCAAAGTGGACCGTCAACCGAATACGCTCGCCTGCCACCTCAAACGGCGCGTTGAAGAAAGCGCGTGCCGCTTCAAAGGTCGTCTCGCCTTCGTCGCTTGCGCTCTTGGTCATAATCCAGCCGAGGACGCCATCGCCCAGAAAATGGATCTCCTCGCTATCCCCGACAACGGACAGGCGCCGCGCAATTGAGGCCAAAAGCCGTGCCAGCTCGTCTTCGCTGAGCCTTGCGGCGAGAGCGGCGAAATCGGCGATACGCGCGGTGGCGACTTGCGCTGTGACCCCGCGGCGAAGCGCCCGTTTGAAGGCACGGCCGTTGGGGAGGCCAGATACAGGGTCCTTTAGTCGCTGCGTTTGGATGAGATCATAAAGCGCCATCAAACGATCGAGCGCGACGAAACACCCCAAAAGAACAAGGGCCGCTGCAAAAGGGATGTACAAGGATAGTGTGGGCTCAAAAAGCAAGGCGGCAAGGCCCACGGCGGCAGCAAGAGCAATCGCCATGGCGCTAGGCGCTACCAAAGCTCTTCTCGCCCTTGCATGAGCAGAGACACCCATGCCCAAGAGCAGCGCCACGCCAAGGAGGACCGCAGTCGACGGAACGCCGCCACCGACTGGCTCAATGCGCGCGCTTGCCCGCATGTCCAGAAGGCGGGCGTCTAAAGTGGTGTCAATCCCAGTGATTGTGACGAGCACAG
>JBCBOW010000382.1:0-2602 GCA_039821045.1 Pseudomonadota bacterium | reverse complement strand
CGCGGACATAGGCATCTAAAAAGTGCATAAGGCAAGCCTTGGTGGCCGTCCTCTGGGGGATTAATGACGCGGGTACGCCGGGCGCTCGTGAGCAACTGATCAAAACTCTGCTCGGCGGATATCGTCAACAAGCCGTGTCGACAGGCCAAACTGGGCTGCAAGATTATCGTGCTGATCAAGCAAGCTGTTCGCGAAAAGCCGTGCGCCCAGGTCCGGTGCTATGGCTGAAGTCGCGTCCACTGCGATCCGAGGCACTGGCAGCGTGCGAAGCCGCTCGGGTCGCGCTGCTCTTGCCAGCTCGTAGGAGAAAGGCACTGGATCCGCCGCGTGGACGATGCCAGATGCATCACTTTGGGTAAGCTTAGCGATGACCTCTGCAATGAGTTCCGTGCCGATCATAGAGCGGGCGATATCGCTGCTCGGTACAGGAAACACGCGGAGCTTTTGCCATGCCGAGAGGAGTTGACCAAGCTTCCCCAAAGCGCCGGGCGCGTAGATGAGTGGCAAGCGCAGGGCTATCGGCGTGAAACTTGGGGCGGCAAAAGCCTCTATCGCTTTGTCTCCACTAAGCTTTGAGCGCCCGTAATCATTGAGGGGCGCTTCTTTCGTCGCAGCGTTGATCACCTGCGCGCGACCATAGATGGAAAACGAAGAGATATGAATGAAGCGAGCCGCCCCAACTTCGCGTGCAGCGCGAGCCAGCTTCTCCGGCAGTTCGATGTTTATCCTCTGCATTAAATCCGCGGGGCCGGAAGTTACTCCCACGCAATTGATCACATTCTCGTAGCCACGCAGCAAATCGGGCGTGATCGCTGCGTAGTCTGAAACTTCGATCGCCTTCTGACCGTCAACCAATGCCCGCACAACATAATCGCAATGCGCAAAACCATGCGCGCGCAAAGCCTTTGCGATCTGGCTGTTGCCGCCGATTACGATATGTTTGCTTTTTGCTGTCATTAACCATCCCAATTGATTTCCCCGTAACCCGCTCACCGAGTGAATGCTGGGGATGGAATCGTAATTTGCGTAACGCTTTTGGGGGGCTAGGCTCAAGGTGAGCAGGGCTCATGATCTGGTGATGGTTTGAAACGGGTTTTTGATTTCATCGTGGCTTTCAGCGCTTCTGTGTTGCTGTTGCCGCTCGCGCTGTGTGTCGCTCTCGCGGTTGCGCTTACATCGCGAGGCCCGGTTCTTTACTGGTCGCAGCGTGTGGGCCGCAACAATGCGCTCTTTGCCATGCCAAAGTTCCGCACGATGAAAACGGGCACCCCAGCCGTCGCAACTCATATGCTGACTGACGCAGCGTCACGTCTAACACCGATTGGTGGCTTCCTGCGCCGCTCCAGTCTTGATGAGATCCCACAATTGTGGTGCGTCTTGCGCGGTCAGATGAGCCTTGTCGGCCCGCGGCCAGCGCTCTTCAACCAGGACGACCTTATAGCGCAGCGCACCGCGGTTGGCGTCCATCATCTGCGCCCCGGAATAACGGGCTGGGCGCAGGTGAATGGCCGCGATGAGCTCTCAATCCCGGTCAAGACCGAGTTTGACCGTCAGTATCTGGAACGCCGCTCGCTCTCATTCGACCTGACCATCTTACTGATGACCCTGGGCAAGCTCGCCGGGGACAAAACGGTCGCGCATTAAGCGCGCGCTCTGGCGACGCGCGCCAAACTCTAGCAAGGACGCAGTGACGATACAGGCGAACGCATTGTGAAAACCCGTCTTCTTCTCAAAGCATTGTCCATGCCGCGTTGGACAAAACAGGCGATTGCGATCCTGGTTGATGCGATGCTGTGCGTCATGTGCGTGCATTTGGCGTTCTATCTGCGCGTGAATGAATGGGCTGACCCGTTCGGCCCGATGCTTCTGCCGACGCTGGCTTCGTTTTCGCTTGCTCTTCCGATCTTCTCGGCGTTCGGGATGTATAAGGCGGTGTTGCGCTATTATGGAGCGCGCGCTCTGGTTACGATAGTCAAAGCCGTCACAACCTATGGGATCATCTATTCAGCGATATACACAGCAAACAGCTTTGTCGGCGTGCCGCGCACGGTTGGGATCATTCAACCGATCTTGCTTGGGCTCTTTGTCATTGGCGTGCGGACGCTGATCTCGAGCCTGCTGGTTGCAGAGACCAACACGAGCAAAGATGGCGGGCCAATCGCCAACGCTGTAATCTACGGCGCAGGCAATTCCGGACAACAACTCGCATCAGCGCTCAAGTTGAGTTCCACCGTCAATGTCGTCGCGTTTCTCGATGAGAATTCTGCGAACTGGGGCACCACGATCAACGGCGTGCGAGTTTATGCGCCTGACAATCTTGACCGATTGATCAAGCGCTACGGAATTTCCGAAGCCCTGCTTGCTGATACCGAGGCACCCCGCGCTCAGCGCAACGCAATTGTGCAAAGCCTCACCGCTAAGGGCCTCTCGATCCGAACTATTCCGGGCGTTGACCAATTGGTGCGCGGCACGGTTTCTATCGAAGATCTCAAAGACTTCGAGATTGAAGACCTGCTGCGGCGCGCGCCTGTTCCGCCGGAGGTTGATCTGTTGCGCGCTAACGTAACGGGCAAGGTGGTGCTGGTGACAGGCGCAGGCGGCT
>JBCBOW010000381.1:0-2611 GCA_039821045.1 Pseudomonadota bacterium | reverse complement strand
CTTCGCCCCGGCTGTACAAATCGATCGACTTGTCCAGGGGCACATCGCCGCGCTCCAGCTGCTGCACGATGCTTTCGAGCGCGCTCAGCGCCTCTTCAAAGCTCATCTGATCGATATCGGCGCCGCCCGGTGCGCCTTGTGTTCCCTCGTCCATGCGCCGGACCATTGACCCCGCGCGAACGCACGGTCAAGGCGTTGCGGCAAACGGGGAAGAGCAAAATGGCTAATTACGCGATCGCTTACGTTATTGCGGCGGTGATCTTTGGAGCGATGGACGCGGTGTGGCTCAATTGGGCCGGACCCAATCTGTATGAGCCCACGATCGGCGAAATCATGGCCGAGAACTTCAACGTCAAAGCGGCGGGCGCATTTTATTTCATCTATCTGGCGGGCATGGTCTATTTCGGCATCCGGCCCGGATTGCAGTCTGGCAAGGCAAGCGTCGCGCTGCTTAACGGAGCTTTGTTGGGGGCCTTGTGCTATGCGACCTTTGATCTCACCAGCCAAGCCGTGTTCAAGGTGTGGGCGACGCATGTCTCACTTATGGATATCGCATGGGGAGCGTTTGCGACAGGGCTAACAAGCGGGCTAACAGCAGCCGCGACCTTGAAGTTAACCCAGACCAAGGCCTGAGGGAGAGCCACGCGCCGCCATGTTTATCGGACACTTCGCCCCGGCCTTTGTTGCCTCGTCATTGGGGCCGCGCGCGCCGGGTCTCGCCACGACGTTTTTTGCCGCACAGTTAGTCGATTGGGCGTTTTTCGCATTGGCGATCCTAGGCGTGGAGAAGGTGCGGATTGAGCCGGGAGCCACGGTCATGGTGCCGCTCGATCTTTATTTCTATCCCTACACGCATAGCCTCCTGGGCGCAGGCATCTGGGCGCTGGCTTTTGCGTTGATCATTCTGATCGCTCGAAAGAACGCCTTTGCGGGGGTGCTTTCAGGGCTGGTGGTTTTGTCTCACTGGGCGCTGGATTGGGTTGTGCACCGGCCTGACCTGACCCTTGCTGGGCACGAGCCGCATTACGGCCTTGGCCTATGGAACTACCCCGCGATCGCGATGCCGTTGGAGATCGCTTTGGTGCTTGGTGGGCTATACTTCTATCTCAAGCGCACGCGTGGCCCGGCCGGTCCGCCGATTGTGCTCGCTACCGTGCTTTTGGCGCTGCAAGCCTTCAATTGGTTTGGTCCTGAGCCGGTTGAGGCAAACCTCGCTCTTCACCTTCAAGCGCTGATTGCGTTCGGCGTACTCACCCTCTTGGCCCTGTGGGTCGGGGAGAATCGGCAATTTGTGCGACGCGGCGGGTTGGCGGCTCCCAGCGCCTGATTTAAAGGGCGCGGATGAGCGAAATTACACCCGAAGTCGTCGAGTCTCATGGACTGAACCCCGAGGAATACGAGCGCGTGCTGGCTGGTCTGGGCCGCGAGCCCAATCTGGTCGAGCTCGGCATATTCTCGGTCATGTGGTCCGAGCATTGCTCTTACAAAAGCTCGCGCCTGCATCTGAAGAAACTGCCGACCGAGGCGGAATGGGTTATTTGCGGCCCCGGTGAAAACGCGGGTGTGATCGATATTGGCGATGGGCAGGCGGCGATCTTCAAGATGGAGAGCCACAACCACCCCTCTTATATCGAGCCCTATCAGGGCGCAGCGACCGGTGTTGGCGGCATCTTACGCGATGTCTTCACCATGGGCGCGCGGCCCGTGGCGAATATGAACGCTCTGCGCTTTGGCCGCCCCGATCACCCCAAGATGAAGCATCTGGTGCAAGGCGTGGTCGCTGGCATTGGCGGCTATGGCAACTGCGTCGGCGTGCCGACCGTGGGCGGGGAGACCAACTTCCACCGCGCTTACGATGGCAATATTCTGGTCAACGCCATGACCGTTGGGGTGGCTGACGCCGATAAGATTTTCTACTCAGCCGCCAGTGGTGTCGGAAACCCGATTGTCTATGTCGGGTCCAAGACAGGCCGCGACGGCATTCACGGCGCAACCATGGCGAGCGCGGATTTCGAGGAAGACGCCGAAGCCAAGCGGCCCACCGTGCAAGTGGGCGACCCCTTTACCGAGAAACTGCTGATCGAGGCGTGCCTTGAGCTGATGGCGACCGACGCCATTGTCGCGATTCAGGATATGGGCGCGGCGGGACTCACCTCCTCTAGTGTCGAAATGGCGACCAATGGCAAGGCGGGCATCCGCTTGGACATGAACAAGGTCCCGTGCCGCGAAGAGGGCATGACGCCGTATGAAATGATGCTGAGCGAGAGCCAGGAGCGCATGCTCATGGTCTTGAAGCCCGGCAAGGAAGCGATGGCGCAGGGGATCTTTGAGAAGTGGGAGCTCGACTTCGCCGTCATCGGCGAAGTGACCGACACGCAGCGTATGGTGCTCGAATTCGACGGCGAGGTTGTGTGCGACATCCCGCTCGGCCCTCTCGCCGCCGACGCACCCGAATACGACCGCCCCTACGTCTCGAAAGAGGACTACGCGGAGTGGGCCGGCGTCACCCCAGTCCAGGGGGCGCCAGACAGCTCCGATCCGGGCGCAGACCTCCTGAAAATGCTCGGCTCCCCCAACCTCGCGTCGCGCGGTTGGATTGCCGAGCAATATG
>JBCBOW010000380.1:0-2626 GCA_039821045.1 Pseudomonadota bacterium | reverse complement strand
GCCGGGCGTCTATCTTGTCTCAGGCGAGAAAATCGAAGACCCGACGCCGCGCAAGGTCGCGCAGTTGATCAATCTTGATCTCGATATGTGCACCAAGACCGAATACGATCTGCTCATTGTCGGCGGCGGTCCGGCAGGGGTCGCAGCAGCGGTCTATGCAGGCTCGGAAGGGCTCCAGGCGCTGGTGATCGAAGACACTGCAATCGGCGGCCAGGCGGGCACATCGAGCCGCATTGAAAACTACATGGGTTTCTACACCGGGATCAGCGGGGCAGACCTTACCTATCGCGGCCAGATCCAGGCGATGCGCTTTGGCACCCGGTTTGCGATGCCGCGCCGCGTCTCCAGTCTGACCAAGCGCGAAGACGGCGTCTTCTGCGCTTGTCTGGAAGACGGGCAGGAGGTCTGCGCCAAATCGATCCTGGTATCCACCGGTGTGCAATATCGCCGCCTGCCGCTTGAGAACCTGCGCGAACTGGAAGGCTCCGGCGTGTTCTACTCGGCGACCGAGATGGAAGCGCGCTTTTGCGGCCAGACCGAGGTTGTTGTTATCGGCGGCGGCAATTCGGCAGGCCAGGCAGCGATGTTCCTCTCACGCGCGGCCAAACATGTCCATCTGGTCGTGCGCTCGGGCTCTCTCGCAGCCTCGATGTCGAGCTATCTTTCGAGCCGCTTGGAAGCCGATCCCAAGATTACGATCCATTATCACACCACAGTGAGCGAGCTGCGCGGCGAAAACTGGCTTGAAGGCGTGACCTTCACGACGCCCGATGGCGACACCCCGATTGATACCAGCGCGCTCTTCATCATGATCGGCGCTGCGCCCAACACCGATTGGCTCTCGGGCCTTGTTGAAACCGACGACAAGGGCTTTGTCCTCACCGGCCAGGAAGTCGCACGCGCGAGCCCGTTTGAGACCGGCACTGACGGCATCTTTGCCGTCGGAGACGTGCGCTCAGGCTCGGTCAAGCGCGTGGCAAGCGCGGTGGGCGAAGGCTCAGTCGTGGTCAGCCAGATCTGGACCTATCTCGATAACCTCAAGAACCAGCGCGCGATCCAGGAAGCGGCTGAGTAAACGATAAGGCCGGGGGCGAAGATCTGCGTCCCCTCCCGGCCTACCGCCTTCAGCGCATCATGCCGCTCACAATCGAGCCGAGGATGCCGCCAAGCGCTCCGCTGCCCGCGCTGCTTGGCGCAGAAGCCGTGCCGCCCGTGGCTTGCTTTGCGAGATAGCCCGCCACCGCCATAGCGAGGATCGGCAGCATCTTTTTAAGCAGCCCCTCATCAAGGCCCGTCACCCCGGCAACCTCGCCTGCAACCGATCGGCTGACATCCTTGCTGCCAAAGATGTTGCCCAGAATATCATTGCCGGGCTGCGTCGGGGTGGGCTGAGAGCCGAGCACCGCATCAAGCAAACCACCGCCGATCATCGCGCCAAGACCGCCAGCGGCCCCGCCGCTTCCGCCTGTCGCGCCGCCGAGGATCGCTCCGGCAAGGCTCCCGAGGCCGCCCAAAGGTTCTGGCGTTGCGGTCCCTCCGGTTGCCGAACGCCCCATCCCGGCAACAATGGCTGGCAAAAGCGCGCCCGCCGCTGATTGCGCGGTGCTCTCATCAACACCCAATTCCTTCGCCATCGATGCAATCGCACCGGTCTGCTGAAGCATCTGCGCAAGGCTCATGGCCCGCCCTCCCCGTTTTATGTGTTATGGCGCGCAGGCTTTAGCGCGCGCCCAATTGTTACTTCTTGCCGAACAGCCCGCTGGCCATTCCGGCGATATCATCAAGCGGATTTCCATCGCCATCCTGATCAAGCAGCCCCATGATCGAAGAGGGGTTCTCTTTGATTGCATTGGCAAATTCCATCAGCGAGCCCTCACCGCCGATCTGCTCGACGATCTGCCCGAGAACGCCTGCATCAAGTCCGGTCTTCTGCGCCGCCAGTTCGACAGTGTCGCCTTCCATCTGATGCGTTTGACCAAGCGTCGCGATCGCTTTTTCGGCCATGCCCGGATCAATGCCAACCTTGCTGGCGAGATTGGCGACATCATCAGGCGCACCGCCAATGTTCTTAAGGATCGAATTCAGCATGCTCATCGGGCTTCTCCTTCGCTTTTGAACCGCCAGTCTAGCGAGCACGCGTGACAGAAAAAAGGCCCCGCACCGCCAAGGTGCGAGGCCTTTTACAAGCTCTTACGTTTAGTCGCCTTTTCAGCGCTGATGCCGCGCAAGAGGCGGGGTTCAGCGAAGCTTGCCAAACACGCCGGGAAGGATCAGCCGCAATTCATCAAGCAAGGTAAACTTGCCCGATCCGGCATATCCCCCCGTCAAGCCGCGCGCGACGGCGCGCAAGGTTTCCTCGCCGCCAAGCTCTGAGACCACTTGGCTGAGTGCATCTTTACCCATGCCTGTCTTCTGGCTGGCGATTGCGATCGTATCGCCTTGTGCAAGATGAGCCTGCGCCAGAGACATGATGACCTTTTCGGCTGTAGCCGGATCCAGCCCCACTTTTTGCGACAGGGCCAAAACAGTGTCCGGCGCTCCAGCGAGAGGTGCGAGGATGGGATCGAGAATGCTCATGAAAATTACCTTTATGCGAATGAAATTGGGGCCAGCATGATGCGCTGAC
>JBCBOW010000379.1:0-2643 GCA_039821045.1 Pseudomonadota bacterium | reverse complement strand
CGGCGATTGCCACAGGCCATAAGCGCCCATGCCAAACAGCATCGCTGCATTGAAGTTCTGAGCCATGAGCAGGACGGGTTGAACAGATGCGAGGCTCGCCTGCCAGACGATAGTGCCGGTCAGGGCGGTCATAATAATGAAAGCCAAGATCGGAACGCGCTCGCCGTCACGATTGGCGAGCGCCCACACCAGCGCGAGAATGCCAGAGGAAGACAACGCGTGAAATCCAAGCACCTCAGCGGGGCCGAACTCGGCGATGATCCAGACCTGTAGGCAGATGCCCGCAGAGACAGCGGCAAACCAATAGCCATAAGCGAGCACATAGAGCCTTGCGCGATCCTGCCACCAAAGCGCGAGAAAGATGGCGGCGAAGATCGCTGTCATCGTCGGCAAGAGCAGGGAAAGGATTTGGGTCTGCATAGGGGTCCCGCAT
This sequence comes from Pseudomonadota bacterium, assembly GCA_039821045.1. Lineage (GTDB taxonomy): Bacteria > Pseudomonadota > Alphaproteobacteria > Sphingomonadales > Sphingomonadaceae > Erythrobacter. The sequence continues at coordinate 2,210 of JBCBOW010000379.1, read as the reverse complement.
CAGCGCATTGTTGTTATGACAATGTCCGGTTACTTGCGGGTAAAGCGAGCGCTACGCAGCTAGCCAGTAGCGAGGTCGCCCTTGGCAGACGCTGACGTTGGACGTGCGGAGCCTTGGGGGTCCGCGCCAGCGCGTCGCAGCTCGATCAGTTCAGGGTTTGGCGCCGGTGCTGCTTCATCATCCGGATGCCAAAGCTCAGCATTCATCACGCGGTTTCGTCCGCTTGATTTGGCGCGGTAAAGCGCAGCATCGGCGCGCGCGAACAAACGCTCATAGCTCTCCCCCTCCCGCGCGGTTGCCAATCCAAAGCTCGCCGTCAGGCGAATATCCTCGGTAAGCCCTGGATGCTCGAGCCGCGCGAAAGCTTTGCGTATCCTTTCCGCCAGCCGCTCGGCGGCATCATTCTCGCAATCCCACACCGCAATGCAGAACTCCTCCCCGCCGATCCTGCCAGCGCTGTCACATTCGCGCACCATATTGCCGATCAGCTGACCAAAGCCCGAAATCGCGACATCGCCCACTTGGTGTCCCCAAATATCGTTCACCTGCTTGAAGTGGTCGATATCCGCGACCACGAGACTGAGCGCCCGGCCCTCGTTTTGCGCCTGAGGCAAGAGGTTCCGCATTGCGTTTTCAAACGAGGCGCGATTGGAAAGGCCGGTCAAAGGATCGCGCTCACTGCTTTCACGCAATGCTGTCAGCCATTCAACGACCGATGCACCGATCAGCACCATGGCCAGGATCACATTCTTGACCCCAAGCGCCAATCCGATCACCGAGTAATAGACCGAGTTCTTGTAAGCTTCGGCCGGAATTGAGCTTTCAAAAAGCAGCGTCACATTCGGGCGGACGAGGAAGTCGATGGCCTGAATGGCCATGACGGCGATGATGGCCTTGTCGATCATTCCGCGGCGCGGGCCAGCCAGCAGCGTTGTCACCCCCATGGCGAACAACACCCCGTAGCCCGTGTTCACGATAATCAGCCGCGGGGCGACGTCGTCAGATAGATGGACCGCTAACGCCAACACGGCGGCGCAGATGACGTAGACAACCGCGACGCTTCGCACAGGCAGTTTCTGCCCCGCACGCTCGCACACAGCAAAAAGGAGGATCGCCGAGGCGAGAAAGTAAAACGCTTGGGTGAGATGAAAGAGATAGGGCGTGTCAGCAGGCAAAAGGTGCGTGATCAGAAAACCAGTCGCGCCCAGAACATGCGAGATTGCAAACAGCAGAACGTGGCGTCCCAATCGCCCAACTCGCCACATGACAGCAAAAGTCGCTGCGAAAAACAACGCCATAAGCGGCGTTAATAACCCTAGAATTTGCGTCTGCATCGACCCGCCGCGCTCCCTTTCAGACGGAGTAGGTCAATAAGGTTAAGGGGGTCTTTAGGGCGAACTCGTAGCCCGCGATGAGGTTAGCCGGCCCGCCCCGGCGTTTCAGTGCCCGAACTCGCCTTGCCCCTGCGCAGCGATGTCCCTATTTCCCGCGGGCATACTTATCATCCCTCGCATTTTATTCGATCAAAGGATCATCCATGGCCGCGCAATACGCCTTCGTCATGAAAGGCATGACCAAGAGCTTTCCCGGTGCTCAGAAGCCCGTGCTCTCGAACATCAGTCTGCAATTCTACCAAGGCGCGAAGATCGGCATCGTCGGCCCCAATGGCGCGGGCAAATCAACGCTGATGAAGATCATGGCCGGGATCGACACCGATTTTTCCGGCGAAGCGTGGGCTGGTGAGAACATCACAGTGGGCTATCTGCCGCAGGAGCCCGAACTCGATCCGACCAAGACTGTGCTCGAAAATGTACGCGAAGGCGCGGGCGAGACCGCGCAGATGGTTGAGCGCTTCAATGCGATCTCCGCCGAAATGGGCGATCCGCAAGACGACACTGATTTTGACGCGCTGATGGAAGAGATGGGCACGCTCCAGGAAAAGATCGACGCGGTCGATGGCTGGACACTCGACAACCAGCTTGAAATTGCGATGGAAGCGCTGCGCTGCCCGCCTTCGGATAGCCCGGTCGATAATCTGTCAGGCGGGGAAAAGCGCCGCGTCGCTTTGACGCGTTTGCTGATCCAGAAGCCTTCGATCCTGCTCCTCGATGAGCCGACCAACCACTTGGATGCCGAAAGCGTCGAGTGGCTCGAAAACCATCTCAAGGAATATGCCGGCGCCGTCCTGATGATCACCCACGATCGTTACT
>JBCBOW010000378.1:0-2652 GCA_039821045.1 Pseudomonadota bacterium | reverse complement strand
GCTCTCGATGAAAGCTTTGGCATAGCTCACATTGGCTTCCAGCGAGCGGCTGTCAGGCACCAGACTGCGAAATTCGGCCTGCCCCGGATCGCTCGCAAGGTCAGAGATTGAGCCTGGCGTTTGAATGATATCGCGCTCGGCCTCAGTCAGCAGCGAGGTGTCTTGCGCGGTGAAATTGAGATTGATGCGCCCGCCATCAGCGATCTTGAGATAGCCGAGCTCTTGCTCACGCGTGTAATTGCCGCCGCGCGCTGGGCCTTCAAACTCGAGCTCAACCTCACGGCTCGCGTAGCTCTCCTTGAGGATCAGGTTGATGACGCGCCGGTCAGGCGGGAAGCCAAATCGCTGCGCCACTTCCTCGGGAAACACTTCAACCTTGGCGAGCGCTTCGGGTGGATATTGGAACAGCTCGCGAAACGAGCCAATGCGGATGCCGTTGACGAGGATGACGGGCCGCCCACCGCCCCCGCCGCGACCGCGCGCAGAGCCGGTTTGATTGGTGATCTGAGTGATGAGGTCTGCGATTGAGGCAACGCCTTCTGCCGCAATATCCTCTTCGCCCAGCTCCAGGATCGGCGCTTGCTCAACATCAAGCTGACCGCGCAGCCGCGCGCCTTGCACCACGATCTCGCCTTGCGGACCGCTTTCTACGCCCGTGCCAGGCCCACCTCCGGAATCGGTGCCAAACTCGGTCTCTTCCTCGCCGGCGCTTTCATCGCGCGCGCCTTGCGGGCCAGGATCAGGCGTTGGCTGCGCATCGGTGTCCAACCCGGCATCCGAGACAGCCCGCGCGCCTGCGTCTGCGCTCAGGCCTGCAATCGCCGTTTCCTGCGCAAAAGCGGGCTGTGTGCCCGCAAGGCAAACCAGCGAAACGCCAGCCATCAGACCAATAGCCACATTTGTGCGGCCGGGACGGGTTTGAAACGCGCAGAACGCGGAAGGGGACATCATAATGAGCGCCTATCTGGAGCGGAGCCCGCGCAGTGCAAACCCTCAAACTGTAACGGTTTGCACACGCCAAGCGCTGGCAAAGCTCGTCTAAGAGATCAACTGGGCCGCGCGGTGTGGTGTGCGGTTCGTTTCCTAACGCATAACAGGCCGAGTTTGTTCTTCGCTCTCGCGACAAAGGGCCAAGAAGGCTGGCCTTTTGCCAAACTGATCGTTAAACGGCGCCGCCAGACCGACGGAACGTTTCGCGTCGCAACTGATTAAAGGAACTGCATGGCTAAAGAAGAACTCCTCGAAATGCGCGGGCGCGTGGTAGAGCTGCTGCCCAATGCGATGTTCAGGGTGGAGCTTGAAAACGGCCATGAAGTGCTCGGCCATACGGCGGGCAAAATGCGCAAAAATCGGATCCGGGTGTTGGTCGGCGATGAAGTGCTGTGCGAGCTCACGCCTTATGATCTGACCAAAGCGCGCATCACATACCGCTTCATGCCCGGACGCGGCGGGCCCGGCCCGCAGTAAACGGCAGCGCTGGTGAGCGCGCCTCATCTCACTCTGGCTTCGGCCTCTCCCCGGCGGCGCGATCTGCTCGCTCGGCTTGGTCTTACGCCTGATGCCGTCACGCCCGCAGACATTGATGAAACGCCCGCGCCAGGCGAGCGCCCGCGCGATTATGCGCTGCGCATGGGGCTCGAAAAGGCGGCAGCGATTGCGGCACCGGGATATGTGTTGGCAGGCGACACCGTTGTTGCGGCGGGTCGGCGCATCTTGCCCAAGACCGAAGACGAAGACGAAGCGCGCGCTTGCCTTGAGCTGATCTCCGGTCGGCGACACACCGTGCTCTCCAGCGTGGTGCTGCGCGCGCCTGATGGGACGATGCGCTCGCGGCTGAGCGAAAACACTGTGCGGGTCAAATCCTTGAGCCGCGAAGAGATCGAGGCCTATCTTGCTGGCGGCGAGTGGCGCGGCAAAGCGGGCGGCTATGCGATCCAGGGCTCGGCAGAAGGGCTCATCCAATGGATTAAGGGCAGCCATTCCTCGATCATGGGCTTGCCGCTCTACGAAACGCGCGCGCTGCTCAAATCGGCAGGATTCGGCATTGGCTGAGCACTATGTCGAGCACGGGATTGGCGAAACGCGCCGCATTCGCGTGGAGAATGGACGGATCGCGCTGGCTTGGGTCGATTGGGGCGAAACCCTGATCGTTGGCTCGCGCGTGAGGGCCAAGATCACGCAGCGCAAGCGCCAGTCCAAACGCGCAATCGCTGAGACCACGCGCGGCGAAGTGATCCTCCTGCGAGGGCTCTCGCCCGAAGACAGCGAAGGCGCCGAGGTCACCGTCGAAATCACACGAGCACCGATCGGTGAGGCGGGAAGACAGAAACCGGCGCAGGGCTTTCTGACGGATGAGCCCGAACGCCGCTGGACGCATTACGATCGGGCCCGGCACAATGGGCATAAATATGCCGAAGTGCAGCAATTTCCCGTAGAAGGCTGGGACGAGATTGCTGAGATAGCTCTCACCGGTCGTATCGATTTTCCCAATGGGAGCATCACGATTTCGCCCACACCGGCGATGACCTTGATCGATGTAGACGGCTATCTGGAGCCGCTGGCCTTGTCGCTGGCCGCGGTGCCAGCAATCATCAACGCGCTCGATTGTCTTGATATCCATGGCTCGATCGGGATCGATTTCCCGACTTTGCA
>JBCBOW010000377.1:0-2655 GCA_039821045.1 Pseudomonadota bacterium | reverse complement strand
ATCGCAATATAGCCGCCGGTCGCGATGATCGCGCTTTGGGGGTCGGACAAGACTCGCTGGTCCTCTTCCTCGATACCGAAATATTCTTCGATCCAGCGCGTGTTGAGCGAGGCAAAAGCTGCCACATCATCGGGGCGGAACGCTCGCAAAACAATTGAATTGTTACTCATGCTGCACTCAAGACTTGCCCGGCTTGGTGATCTGCACAGTCAGATTGGAGATGATCTGCGGCACAAGTCGCTCTGCAAAGCCGGCGATGAAGGACCAGACGATAAGCTTGGCTAGGTCCTGACCCGTCTTGGGATAGGTTTTCTGAAGGAAATCGATGAAATACTTGTCATCAGGCACGCCGCCTTCGGGCGCTGCGATCGCGAAGCTGGGAAACAGGACGCCTTCGAACAGCTCAGCGAGAAAGATGCAGTACAAAAAGAGCGAAAACAACGCGCCAAAGACCGGGATCAGCAGCATCTGAAACCAGGAATTGGCGAGCAGTTCGAGCTCTTCGTTCGAAATGGTTTTGACGCGCTGCTGAATGCTGACAAAGCCGCCCAGAATACCGCACAGAAAAACGAGCCAACTGATCATCAGCCGCTCTTCTTGGGCAAAGGTAATGCCAAAGACCGAGACCACGATGAGAAGAGCAACACCTGTCAGGATGACCAACCGCCGCGTGAGCGAATGAAGATTGGCAATGCGCGCCTTTGTGGTGACAGGGTCCAACGGGCCAAATGGGGGCACGGGAATGGTCTGCACCTGTGCAGGCTCTGGCGGCTCAATGGGAGGCTGCGGATCGTTCACCGCTCTTCGCCAGCGGCGCGGACTTCGGCCTCGAACGTATGCGTCATACCGCCTGAAACCGTCAGAGTGACTTCGGCCTTGCTGCCCGGTTGCAGTTCGTCCGAAGGCTCAAACGCCATCACATGTTTGGCGCCCGGCTCGAATGTCAGCTTGGTGCCTTTGCTGAGCGGAATGGGCAGCGCTTCCATCATCTGCACTTTGAAATCATATTCGCCATAATCATGCAGCATGGCGGAGGCCGCTTGCGTGACGTCAGCCTTGCGGATGGTCAGCCCTTTTTCGCCTTCATAGGCCAAGTCAAAATAGATCGCCGCCGGGTTCCCTTGGACCGGCGCTAACACCATGCGTGCGTTGGTGATTGTCATCCCCGGGATCTGCCCTTCGACAGCTTCTGCCGCAGCCTCGCTGGTCGCCTCACCGCTGCATGCCGCCAGCGCAGCTGTCAAACCCAAAGCCAATGCGCCCATCCTCGCGCGCCAATTCATATTGCGTCCCTGCATCACTTTCCCACCGTTTTCCTTTGTTGCGTTACCCACAAAACTAGGCGCGTGCCTCTCTTGTGCCAAGCAAAAGCACACCTATATCCGCGTCATATTCGAGCCGCCAAGCCGCTTTGCCCGAAGGATTTGCCACAGGGGGAGCGGCAAGGCGCGGTGTCCAACAAAATTCCAATGGATGGGGAATACATGGGTAAAGTAATCGGTATTGACCTTGGCACGACCAACTCCTGCGTCGCTGTGATGGATGGCGGCAAGCCGAAGGTTATTGAGAACTCAGAAGGCGCACGCACGACGCCTTCGATCGTCGCGTTCACTAAAGATGGCGAGCGACTGATCGGTCAGCCGGCCAAGCGCCAGGCGGTCACCAACCCTGACAATACGCTGTTTGCGATCAAGCGCCTGATCGGGCGCCGCTTTGATGATCCGATGACCAAGAAGGATTCCGAGATCGTCCCTTACAACATCGTCAAAGGCAAGAATGGCGATGCATGGGTTGAGGCAGGCGGCGATGAATACTCCCCCTCGCAGATCAGCGCCTTCATCCTGCAGAAGATGAAAGAGACCGCTGAGAGCTTCCTTGGCGAAACGGTCACGCAAGCGGTTGTTACGGTTCCGGCCTATTTCAACGATGCTCAGCGTCAGGCAACCAAGGATGCAGGCGAAATCGCTGGCCTTGAAGTCCTGCGCATCATTAACGAGCCGACGGCCGCAGCGCTCGCCTATGGCATGGACAAGGAAGATGGCAAGACGATCGCCGTTTATGACCTCGGCGGCGGCACTTTTGACGTCTCGATCCTCGAAATTGGCGATGGCGTCTTTGAAGTGAAGTCGACCAATGGCGACACCTTCCTTGGCGGTGAAGACTTCGACAACGCGATTGTCGAGCATCTCGCCGAAGCCTTCCAGAAGAAGGAAAACATGGACCTGAAGGCCGACAAGCTCGCGCTTCAGCGTCTTAAGGAAGCGGCTGAAAAGGCGAAAATCGAACTGTCCTCCTCTGCGACTACGGAAGTGAACTTGCCGTTCATCACCGCGCGCATGGAAGGCGGCGCTTCGACCCCGCTGCACCTTGTTGAGACGATCACCCGCGCTGACCTTGAAAAGCTGGTCGGTGGCTTGATCAATCGCACCCTTGACCCGTGCAAGAAAGCGCTGGCGGATGCCGGCGTGAGCAAAGACGAGATCGACGAAGTGATTTTGGTCGGCGGTATGACCCGCATGCCCAAAGTGCGCGAAGTCGTTGAGAAGTTCTTCGAAGCCAAGCCGCACACCGGCGTGAACCCGGACGAAGTCGTTGCCATGGGTGCGGCCATTCAGGCCGGCGTTCAGCAGCACGTCCTTGACGTCGCCCTGCAGA
>JBCBOW010000376.1:0-2656 GCA_039821045.1 Pseudomonadota bacterium | reverse complement strand
GACGCGTTTGCGGCCAAGCGCACAGCCGCATTGTTGGAACTTCACAACGGCGGGTTCAGCCTGAATTCACTGGGCAATTGCTATTGACGCAGACACACTAGAGGCACATTTGCAGGCTGGCGACACGCTGGCCGGGCGGTTCAACTTCTTCTCCATGGCCAAAGTGCACGGGCCGAACACAATTAACAACGGGACTATCATGAAGGCTTTCACAGCAGCATTGAGCGCGCTTGGCATGGTCGCCCTTACCGCTGGCATCGCGCCCTATGTGACGCAACCGGCACAGGCGCAATATGGCGAAGTGATCGCCAACAACATGCGCAATTGCGCCCCGGGCAAAGGCCCGGCGGTGCGCGTCACTATTCGCGGGATCAAAAGCTCAACCGGGAAAATCCGCCTGCAAAGCTACCGCGCGAACAAAACCGATTGGCTGGCAAAGGGGCGCTGGATCAACCGGATCGAAGTGCCTGCGCGCAAGGGCAACATGACCTTCTGCGTCCCTGTGCCCGAAGCGGGCGCCTATGCGATCGCCGCGCGCCATGATGCGAACAACAACAACGAGACCGACATTTCCAAGGATGGCGGTGCGATGTCGAACAATCCCTCGATCAACATCTTCAATCTCGGTCGCCCGGGAATTGACAAGACCCGCTTTACTGTCGGCGAACGGGTGCGCTCGATGTCGATCACGATGCTCTATTTCGGCTGAACAATAAGGGCTGGGCTCGCGGCCAAATTGCGGTAAGCTCCCGGCCATGCTTACTCAATCGCTTCTCGAAGCCGCACAGGCTCTCGCCCCGCAGATCACTGATCTTCGCCGCGCCATCCATGCCGAGCCGGAGCTTGGCTTGCACTGCCCCATGACCATGCAAAAAATCCGCGAAGCGCTCGCGGATTTGCCGCTCGAATGGCGCGAAGGCACCTCCACCACCGGACAGGTCGCAACCTTGCGCGGCGGCGCAGCGGGCGACAAGCGTGTGCTTTTGCGCGGCGATATGGACGCGCTGCCGATGGACGAGAAAACCGGGCTCGACTTTGCTTCAACCATTCCAGGCCGAATGCACGCCTGCGGCCACGATACGCACACAGCGATGCTGGTCGGCGCGACCCGGCTGCTGTGCGAACAGCGCGAAACCCTCGCCGGGACCGTGGATTTCATGTTTCAGCCAGGCGAAGAAGGCTTTCATGGCGCGCGCTTCATGCTCGAAGATGGGCTGATCGATCCGCTGCCCGATGCCGCCTTTGCGCTCCACATCATGCCCAACGCAGAATTTGGCGTGCTTGCCGGGCGCTCCGGTCCGCTGCTGGCGGCGGCTGATCAGTTCAACATCACCGTCAAAGGCGCAGGCGGCCACGCATCGATGCCGCATGATGCGATGGACCCGATCCCCGCCGCCGCCGCGATTGTCAGCGCGCTGCAAGCCATGGTGACGCGCCGTTTCCGTGCAACGAGCGCGGTCGTCGTGACGGTTACGCAGATCCACACCGGCACTTCGCACAATATCATTCCGGATGATGCGATGATCACCGGCACCATCCGCACGCTATCGCCTGAACATCGCGCGCTGGCGCATCAGCTTGTTGCTGAGACGGCAGCGGCCACCGCTGCAGCCCACGGGATCAGCGCTGAGACTGAGATCGAGAAGGGCTTCCCGGTCACCATCTGCGATCCGCGCGCGGTTGCGATTGGTAAGAAGGTCGCACGGGGTCTGGGCGGCGATGAAGGCTGGCGCGATCTCGATGAACCGCTGATGGGCGCGGAAGACTTCTCCTATGTGCTCGAAAAAGTGCCTGGCGCCATGTTCTTCCTGGGTGTTGCGCATGACGGCAAGGACTGGTCGCAATGCTGCGGACTACACAGCCCTCGCATGATCGTCGATGAAGCGGCCTTGCCGCGCGGCGCAGCGATGCTGGCGGGATGCGCTCTCGAGTTCTTCGAAAACGGATACGCATAAGCCTCAAGCAAAAGCCCTAAGGGCGAAAACGGAGTTTCGTCGCACCATTTGCACAGTTAGTCGGCGTCGTTTCTCGAATTCGCAACCCTGGAGCGTCAAAGGTGTGGCCTGAACCGATAACCCTCACGGTGGACGCCCCCGATTTGAGCTCAGGCAGCATCACAATTGAAGATGTCGCGAAGGCCGCCGGGGTCTCTCGGCAGACCGTGTCGCGCGTTATCAATCGCCGCCCCAACGTTAAGCAGGAAGTGCGCGACCGGGTCGAGCTGGCGATCAACACGCTCGGCTATGTGCCCAACGTTGCGGCGCGGCGTATGGGCGGTGCGAAGAGCTATCTGTTGCTGGCTGTGATCGAGCGCGGCGCTGTTGCAGCAGGCGCGGGCGAGCGGGCGGGTCGCTTACCCCTTGATGGGATGCTGCTTGCCGGGTTGGAGGCCTCTTCCTCGGCGGGATACCATCTGTTGTTTGAGCAATTGGAGCCAGACCGCGAGACGAGCCTCGCCAAGTTCGCGCGCACTCTCACCGCGCTGAGCCCGGATGGTGTCGTGCTGACGCCGCCGCTGGAAGACCGCCACGACTTGCGCGAGGCGCTCGAGAAACGCGGTATAGCGACCGAGTATATGGGTGAGCGGCATGAGTATGGCGTCGCCGTGCCAGGCATGGATGACGCGGGATTGGGCGAAGCGGCCGCGCAGCATTTG
>JBCBOW010000375.1:0-2662 GCA_039821045.1 Pseudomonadota bacterium | reverse complement strand
CAGCGGCGAGCGATGACCGGGTGAAAGCGGTCGTCATGGATCTCACAACCTTTGCGGGCGGTGGGCAGGTCCATATCCAGGAAATCGCCGAGGCGATGGACCGTGTTCGCAAGGCGGAAAAACCCGTCCTTACTTATGCCTTGGGCTATGGCGATGATCACATGCATCTCGCGGCTCACGCCAGCGAGGTATGGATCGACCCGCTGGGCGGCGCTCTGATAGCGGGGCCTGGCGGAAGCTTCCTCTTTTATGCGGAGGCGCTCGAAAAGCTTAGCATCAATGCCCGCGTCTATCGCGTGGGCGAATTCAAATCAGCGGTTGAGCCCTATGTGCGCAACAGCATGTCACCCGAAGCGAGAGAGAACCTCGAAGGCCTTTATGGCGCGCTTTGGGAAGAATGGCAGGCTAATGTCCAAAAGGCACGCCCCGATCTCGACCTCGACATTGTCATCGGCGATCCGGTTGCCTGGGTTGAAAGCGCCAATGGCGATCTTGCCCAAGCTGCGCTTGAAGCCGGGCTGGTAGATAAGCTGGGTGACCGCGCCGAATTTGGCGCGCGTGTCGCGGAGATCGCAGGAGAAGATCGCTGGGATAAAAAGCCAGGCGCTTATGCGAAGACGGATTTTGCCGCCTTTCTCGCAGATCACCCTATGCCGACCAACGGCAAGGCCATTGGCGTGGTCACGGTCTCTGGCGAAATTGTGAATGGTCAAGCCGGCCCGGGCACAGCTGGAAGCGGGCGGATTGTTGACCTTCTCGACAAAGCGCTCGACGATGATCTGGCGGGTCTTGTCGTGCGTGTGAACTCTCCGGGTGGGTCGGCATTAGCATCAGAAGAGATCCGCCGTGCAATCACTCGCTACAGCGCCAAAGACTTGCCGGTAGCCGTCTCCTTCGGAAACATCGCAGCAAGTGGAGGCTATTGGGTCGCCACCGCTGGTGATCGGATTTTCGCGCAACCAGAGACGATTACTGGCTCGATCGGTGTCTTTGCCGTCATCCCATCATTTGAAGATACGGCCGAGCGGCTCGGCGTCAACGCGGATGGGTTGCGCACCACGCCGCTTTCAGGCCAGCCAGACGTGATCGGCGGCTTCAGCCCCGAGGTCGATGCCATCCTCCAAGCCGGTGTAGCGGACACCTACGATGATTTTCTCACACGCGTCGCTGATGCACGCGGAATGAGCAAGGACGCGGTTGATGCGATCGGTCAGGGCCGCGTTTGGGACGGCGGCACAGCGCGCCAGAAGCAACTGGTTGACCAGTTTGGCGGAGTTAATGATGCGCTGGAGTGGGTCGCGAGCGAAGCTGGCCTTGAAGAAGGTGGCTGGCACGCGCGCTACCTTATGACGGGGCCCAACGAGACCGATGCGCTATTGCAGCGACTGATTTTGAGCGGCGTTCAAGTTCCCAGTCCTGTGGCAGATACAGGTCTCTTTGCTCTGGCCCAAACGCAGCGAGCACAGGCGCTTTCAAGGTTGAACGCAGACGTCGAACGATTGACCGGAACCAACGGGGTTCAAGCCTATTGCCTCGGCTGTCCGATCGAAACACGCAAGGCGTCTTGGGGGGAGCTGAGTGGCTGGGCAACTCTGCTTGGCCGCTCAATCATCGCACAGTAGACGATGGACGAAAGGCGAGCCTTGCGAAGGGGCTTGCCACAGACCCCGGCGCACAGTAATGGGCCGCCTTCGCTTTGGCGAGCCGCAAGGCAGCCCTAAGCGGGCGCGTAGCTCAGTGGTAGAGCACACCCTTCACACGGGTGGGGTCGCAAGTTCAATCCTTGCCGCGCCCACCATTCTTGTTGATCCTGAGCGCAATTCCCTCCGCTTCGCTGCGGGGCGCCTGCGGGCGGCCGGTCGACCTCGCGAACTCTTTGAGTTCGAGGTGGGTCCATTCCGGCCCACCATCCCCCCTCTCACAATTTCAATGTCTTTAGTGTTGCCAACGCATGGCGAGCGCCCCAAACCGGACGAAATCGGGAGAAGGGACTAAAACGCACCATGGCGACACTCACATATTTGACGACCACGCATTTTGACTTCGGCGCGCTCGAGCTGCTGCCCAAGGAACTCAAAAACGCTGGCATTACAAAACCTTTTATCGCAACCGATGCTGGCCTTGTGAAAGTGGGTGTGGTCTCAACGGTTACTGATGCTCTAGGCCCCGATTATGCGCCAGTGGTATTCGATGGCACGCCGGGCAATCCGACTGAAGAGGCCGTCAAGGTCGCACTCCAGCAATATGAACAAGAAGGTTGCGATGGCATCATCGCGCTTGGTGGCGGCTCGTCAATGGATCTCGGCAAAGCGGTGGCTCTACTCGTGGGCAGCGGCGGACCGCTCGCGCAATATGATCCTCTCGCAGGCGGAGCAAAACTCATCAAAGACGTCGCGCCGGTGATCGCGGTGCCGACAACATCGGGCACAGGCAGCGAGGTTTCAGTCGGCTTTGTGATCATCCTTGAAGACGGTCGCAAAATGACCTTCGCAAGCCCTCTTTTCATTCCCAAAGCCGCCATCTGCGATCCTGAACTCACCATGGGCCTGCCCCCCATGATGACGGCAGCGACCGGGATGGACGCGATCACACATTGCATTGAAGCATTTCTTGTGCCCGCGCCAAACCCGCCGGCCGAAGGTGTTGCTCTCGATGGGCTCTG
>JBCBOW010000374.1:0-2683 GCA_039821045.1 Pseudomonadota bacterium | reverse complement strand
GGTATCGGCCGCGATGGTGAAGAGGTTGGGGGTCTGAAAGTTCGCCGCAACGGTGGTTCCAGGCTCCACAAGCTTATCGATCACCACGCCGCTGGTGGGCGCAATGATCCGTGTGCGCGAAAGATCAAGCCGGGCCGATTCAAGTTGCGCGGTGCTTTGGGCGATCTGTGCTCTTGCGCTCTGGGCCTGCGCCTGGGCGGTGCTCAGATTGGCTTTGGCAGCGACCAGGGCGTTCTGCGCTTGATCGAGCCCGGCACCAGACACAAAGCCTTTGCTCTGCAGCTCCTTGCGCCGGTCAAACTCGCGCGATTGCACTTCGACATCGGTCTCGGAGCGCGCGATTGAGGCGAGCGCCTGCGCAAGGCTGGCCCGCGACAGATCAACTTGCGCGCGCGCTTGCGCCACTTGCGCTTGCGGACGCGTCGGATCGATTTGGGCAAGCAACTGGCCTTGGCTGACCGGCGAATTGAAATCGACATAGACCGATGTGATCTGGCCTGAGACTTCCGCGCCGACATTGATTGTGTTGAGCGCGCGCAGCGTGCCGCTGGCTGAAACAACCCGGGTCACCTCGCCGCGCGTGACCTCTACGGCAACATATTCATAGCTGCGCTGCCCGCTGGTGAAGAACACGTATCCGCTGATCAATGCGATCAACGCGATAAGGCCAGTTAAGATCGGACGCCGTTTGATCCAACTCAGCATCTGCGTATTCGCGCCCCTAATCAAATCAACTCTGTATCGCGCCTGCGGCTATCGCATCGCCGTTTCTGATTGGCAATGGCGCACGGCGATGTGGGTTGACGCTTGATGGATGCGATGTGGGGCGCTAACAGCCGCGCTTCCGCAAAAACGCGGCGTGCCCCTGTGGTGGAATTGGTAGACGCGAGCGACTCAAAATCGCTTTCCTTCGGGAGTGCCCGTTCGAGTCGGGCCAGGGGCACCAACGCTGTTGTTTAGGGTAGCGGATGTTGCACCGACCAAGCTGTGAGCGCGTTGTTATCCGGTTCAACAGATCGTCACTGGGACGCCTTCGATGCTTATATTGGCGCGAGAGAAGCTGTATCCGATCCATGAATTCGGATGCAGAGTGAACGAGTAGGCACAAAAGAGCACAATCCAATTTGGAGAGCTGCTTGTCCTGACGCGCTTCATTGTGGCAGTTATTTCACGGTTAACCATGTGATTGATTAACCGGTTGCACGGCTCGGTGTCCCAAAATGGATCGTGTTACATTTTGTATAATGCGGCCGTTTTGAGGCGATCGAAATAAGGGGCTGAATTACAGGTATTTTGTCGCTTTTGCGGTCCACCCCGCAAACACCCGCCATTCTCGCTTTGTCCCGCAGGTAATTGACAGTTGCGGCTAACCCCTTAACCTTTTCTTAAGTATCAAGAGGGCGATTCTGGCGATCGTATTGTTTCCCTAGGTGGCTTAGGCTGCTGCGGGAAATTGTCAGTGAGCCCCTCATTCCAACAAGCGGCCGGGGGGGCGCAAAGTCTGATGAAATTGGCACGAGGGATTACGCTGGCTGGCGCAGCAGTGCTTGTCGCAAGCACGCCCCAAGTGGCGCTGGCACAAGGCATCGATGGTGTCACTGACCTCGATTTGGTCGTCAGCGGGTCGATTGCTGAGCAGTGCGCACTCGGATCTGTTGGCGATATGGATTTCGGCAACCTTGAGCGGCGAGGGCTCGGATCGGAAACGGGCGTCGCGTTCTATTGCAACGTTCCCTTCACGATGACGATCAACGGCGCAAACGGCGCGCTCACTCACAACCAGATGCCCAACGGGCAGGGGCCTTATGCAGGCGCGGTGGAATATTCGATGGGTATCTCGATGCCGCTTCGCAACCCGACCCGCCGCGTGATGCAACAGACTTTCAATTCGCGCGCGTTGCAAGGCGGCGGGGTTCTAAACAGCAATGGAGCGATCGCCACGGAAGGCATGCAGCTGACAATCGAGCTCGCGCCAGTCGTGGGCAAAGCGGGGCTTCTGGCGGGCGACTACAGCGAAACAATCTCGATCACGGTATCCCCGCTCTAGCGGGGCAATAAGGCCTGCAGCTGATCCCTACAGGCTGCGTCAAGGCTAATAATCGCTGGGAAAGAAAACGAAGATCAAATTCTACCCCTTGGAGAATTTTTCTCATGAAGACGAAGACCATCTTGACCCTCGGAGCAGCTGCGTTCGCGCTTGCCGCTGCTTCTACCCCTGCTGTAGCGCAAACCGATACGTTCGAATTCACGGACGGGACCACTACTTTTAGCGGCATCGACGCGACTGGCCGTGCCCAGGCAAACGATGCAATCGCAAATGGAATCGGGACACGGTACACCGTCCTCGCCGACGCACCGGCTGACAGCGAAGTTGCCACTCCGACGGTGACGATCGTTTTCTCGCTGAGCGGTACGGTCAACCAGGACTGCTCGTTCTATGCGGGTAACAGCGCTGCTGCGACCAACATCGACTTCGGCGTCATCGGTGTTCGCACCGGCGACAACGAGAATGTCAACAACGCGTTCGAAATGGTTGGTCCGGCTGAAGCTGCGATCGAAACCCTGACCGCTGGTTGCAACTTCAACAACCGTGTCAGCATCACCAAGGACAACGTTGACGGCATGGTCAACCTGAACCCGGGCGGCTACGACACCAACGAATTCCAGGCGAACATTCCGTACA
>JBCBOW010000373.1:0-2684 GCA_039821045.1 Pseudomonadota bacterium | reverse complement strand
CTCGATCATGCTGAGACCCGCGCTGAGCTGGAAGCGGAGCGGGCCTTGCTCGCAGCGCTCGGCGGCACGTGTCACTCGCCGGTCGCTGTCTTGTGCCAACACGATGCGCGCGGGCTTGCGATGCATGCCGCGATTTTCTCGCCTGATGGCGCAGAGAGGATCGAAGGCGAGGTGACCTTTGCTCCCGGAGACTTCAGCAAGGTCAATGCTCTGGCGGCTGACCTGCTGACCCGCGCGAGCGAGGCAACCTGCGAGCATTTTACCCGAGCAGCATGAGCGAGCGGCGATCGCCCATCATCCTCGTGGTGCGCCCTGAGCCCGGGCTCGCTGCGACCCTCGAAGCGGCGCGCGAGCTTGGTCTCAACGCTATCGGGCATGCCCTGTCGCAAATCCGTCCGCTGGATTGGGAGTGCCCCGATCCTGCCCGGTTTGACGCGCTCCTGATCGGCAGCGCGAATGCGATCCGTCATGGTGGCCCGGCGCTTGAGAAGCTGAAGGACAAGCCCGTCTACGCAGTGGGCAAGGCGACCGCGCAAGTGACGCAAGCGGCGGGATTTACCGTGGCGATGCGCGGGGAGGGGGGCTTGCAAAAGGTCATCGATGCAGCGCCCACACCGATCCGGTTTTTGCGCATTGCAGGCTTTGAGCATGTCCCGTTGGCGCTTCCACAGGGTGTCTCAATGATCGAGCGGCTGGCTTATGAAAGCCAATCGATCGCGCTTGATCCGCAGCTTTTAGCGGGCGCTACAGAGCCGATTATCGCGCTGTTGCACTCCGCGAGCACCGCTGAGCATTTTGCCGCGGAGTGCGATCGTCTGGGCATTTCGCGCGCGCGTGTTGCGCTTGCTGCATTAGGGCCGCGCATTGTTTCAGGGGTCGGTAAGGGATGGGCCGCTATCCACACACCCGAGCATCCCAGCGATGCTGCGTTGCTGGCCATGGTCCGCGAGCTGTGCCAGTAAGTCTTGAGATACATTTGCGCGCCCTCATGTAGGGAAAGCAACTGAGCGGAAAACGCATCCGCCGCGCAAAAAACGATACGGGTACGCATGGAATCTAGATTTGGGAGCCGCCGCAAAGCATCGTCCAATAGGGGCGTGCTGATGGCTGCGCTCGCCTCTTTCGCAGCTGGCGGGGCGCTCGTTGGCTATGTGATGTGGTACAATATGAACGGCGATGAGAGCGAGACCATCGACGCATCGCCCTCTGTTGAGGCCCCCGCGGCTGCTTTTCCAACGCCGATTGCGCCGCCCAGCGCGGTGATCACGCCGGCGCCCACGCCTCTGGCTGAGGCATTGGAAGCGGAAAATGCGGAAGAGGCGGTCGAAGCGGTGACGCGGGTCGCCGAGCAACAAGGCGGTATCGATCAAAGGCTTGCAGCGGCTGAACAGCGTCTGGCGCGGCTTGATCTTCAAGCTCAGGCCGCTGCGGGCAATGCGGCGCGCGCGGAGGCTTTGCTGATCGCTTTCGCCACCCGCCGCCTGATCGAGCGCGGGGATGAGCTTGGCTATCTTGCAGACCAGCTGCGGCTGCGCTTTGGCGATGAGCGGCCCAACGCGGTCAACACCATCATCGCCTTTGCGCGCAGCGACCCGCCGATCCGCCTGGATGGCTTGCTGGCGCGGCTTGATGGCTTGGGGCCGCAGCTGCGCGAAGTGAGCGAGGGGCCATCCTGGGCGCGATTTCAGCGAGAGTTCGGCGAGCTTTTCATCATCCGGCGCGAATCGACCCCGTCCTCCAAGCCCGAATTGCGCCTCCAGCGCGCGCGCTATGCGATGGAGCAGGGCCGCTATGAAAGCGCGATTGAGGAAATTCGCGCCATGCCAGGCGCTGCGAAAGCGGAAAGCTGGATCGCGGATGCGGAGCGCTTTGCCGCTGCAATGGACGCGCTGGAGAACATTGAGGCCGCCGCTGTGCTTGATCCGCGAGGCTTGCGCGATGGCGCGGGGAACCGCATCGATCAGTTTCAACCGGTCGCAGCGAGCGCTGCAAGCAGCGCTGCAAGCGAGGGCAATTAGGCTTTCAAAAGCTCAGGCAGGGCGCCGGAAACCCCGCGCGCTTCATCCATGAAGAAGGTCTTCAAAGGCCCGGTGCGCTGCACACCCGCCATGCCGAGGCGGCGGATCGCCGAGGCCGCAGCGCCCGGAACGCCGAACAGCCGCGTCAAGCCATCGGTTGCGAGCGCCACCATGAAGCTATCGAGCCCGCGCCACGTCTCATAGCGCTTCAGCAGCTGCGCATCGCCCGGATCGAGCCCGATATGTGCCCCATCGCTAAGCACTTCGACCAGCGCCCCCACATCGCGCAGGCCCAGATTGAGGCCTTGGCCCGCGATCGGGTGAATGCCGTGCGCCGCATCGCCCACGAGCGCGAGGCGCTCGCCGGTGATCTTGGCGGTGTGATGAAAGCCCAGCGGCCAGCTTGATCGCGCGCCAACGGTTTTGAACTCGCCCAAAACGCCGCCCATCAGCTTTTCGATTTCCGCCAAGAACGCGCGGTCGCCCAGCTTCATCACCGCGCGGCCATCATCTTCCGAAACGGTCCACACCAGCGAGGAACGATGCGTGCCATCCGCATCATCGTTGAGCGGCAGCAGCGCAAAGGGCCCGGCGGGATAGAAGATCTCCCAGGCGACATTGTCATGTGGCTTGGAATGCGTCAGCCCGGCAATGATCGCGCGGTGC
>JBCBOW010000372.1:0-2697 GCA_039821045.1 Pseudomonadota bacterium | reverse complement strand
GACCTCACCGAATGGTATTTCAACCGGCTACGCGACACGCATGATCTCTTCCACGTGCTCACCGGCTATGGCCGCGATGCTTTGGGCGAGGCGAGCCTCCTTGGCTTTAGCTATGCGCAAAATCACAACAAGGGCGTGCTCTTTATCGCTTATGCAGGCGCACGGCAGATCAAGAAGGTCAGCGGCACCAAGGCTCCGATCTATTCCGCGATCCGCGAAGGTCAGCGCCTCGGCAAGGCCGCGGCGAAGATTGCGCATGAAGATATCGAAGCGCTGATGCGTGAAGATATCGATGCGGCCCGTGCGCGGCTCAACATCGGCAAGCCTGTGATCTACAAAGCCTGCCTTGAGCAGCTTGTCGCTGAAGGAAACGTGTCGAGCGATCCCAAACTCAGCGCAGCCTAGGGTTGCGCTCTATGAGGAGGCCGCGTCTAGCGGTTCTGAAACCTTGGCGTTTGTAAGGCGCGCCAGAGTCCACGCGGCGATCAAAATCGCTGTGAGCGCGCATAGAGCGGCAAGCAGATAGGGCGCGCCGGGGAAGTAAATGCCCTGATCATCTGCGAACGCACCAAAGGCTGCTGACATGACCAGTGGGCCGATGATCGCGGTGATGCTCATTGTGCTGGCGATCGCGCCTTGAAGCTCACCTTGCGCATCTTCGGAGACCCGCTCGCTCATCATTTGCTGCATTGCCGGGAAAGTCATGCCGCCAAGGCTTCCGACAAGGATGCCCACAATCATAAACCAGCTCGCAGGTGCGAACGCGAACAAGAGGTTGGCTGGAAACGACAGGAAAAAGCCGAGCATGATCGTGCGCCTGGGGCCGATTTTCTCGATCACTTTGCCCGTCACACCGCCTTGGATAAGCACCAGCATGATCCCAAAAAGCGCAACGCTGAGCCCGATCTGAAGCTCGTTCCAGCCGAAGACGAGCTCGGTGTGATAGGCCCAGACAGTCTGGTGTGATTGCGCCGCGAGCTGCATGAAAAAGATCACAGCAAGAAAGCCGACAACAAGCGGCAAGCGCGCCATCTGGATCAGCGTGCCCAGAGGGTTGGCCCGAGCGGCGCTGAAGGCACGGCGGCGTTCTTTGGGCAGAGTCTCCTTAAGCACAAAAAAGCCCAGCATCGCGCCGCCGATAGCGAGCACCGCGGCGACAATGAACGGGAAGCGCACATCGACTGTGCCGAGCAAGCCGCCGATGCCGGGGCCGATTACGAACCCGCCTGCGCCCGCCGCGCCCAGCATGCCGAAATATTTGCCGCGCTCCTGCGCGCTTGCAACGTCAGCGATGCAGGAATTGGCCGCCGCCCAGCTTGCGCCCATGACGCCCGACATAATCCGCCCGACAAACAGCCAGAAGAGCGAAGGCGCCCAGGCCATGATCGCGTAATCGACACCGAGCATGAACAGCGTCACCAACAGTACAGGCCGTCTGCCAAACCGGTCTGATAGGCCGCCAATGATCGGCGCAAACAGGAACTGCATGAGCGCATAGGCAAACAGCAGGTAGCCGCCGATCTCTGCAGTGCGGTCCAAGCTCTCACCCGTAAGCTCTTCAAGCAAGCCAGGCAGCACCGGGACAATCAGCCCAATCCCCACCATGTCGATAAACACGATGAGCGCGACGAAAATCAGTGTGGAGGTGGGCGCGGGCGGGAGCGCTTTTGAGCCGGCGGAGGGCGGGGCGGTTTCGGCCATGGCGAGGCTGGCGCTCGGCGGCGCTAGTCCTCCATCCAATTCGCAAAGAAGCTTTCATGCGCCGCGCGCAGGTCGTCCAGAGATTGGCCCAGCAACGTGTCGCCGCCGACTGTTCCCACGCGCTGAAAGCCGATCTGCGCGGTTTCGCTGTCGCGCGTGCCTTTGGAGAGCGCGGCGTTGAGCGCTTCAACGTCGGGCACAGTGACCAGATAGCGTCCCTGATCCTCGCCAAACCACCATTGCGCGAGGCTGTAATCGGGGTTCGCGGTGACCTCTGCTCCCATGCCGCCTGAAAGCGCCATCTCCGCTAATGCGACCGCCAGCCCGCCATCGGAAAGATCGTGCACTGCGTTTACGAGGCCATCAGCGATCAATTCGTGAATGATCGCGCCTGCATTGCGCTCCACTGTGAGATCGGTGGGCGGTGTGCGGCCTTCATCGCGGCCCTTGATTTCCTTGAGCCACAAGGATTTGCCCAGATGCGAGCGGGTGGGATCGGGCGTTGCCCAATGCTCTGGGCCCACAAGATAGATCGCATCGCCCGCCTGTTTGAAGGCGAGCGTCATCATCCGCGCCAGATCATCGATCACGCCAACGCCGCCGATCGCCGGGGTGGGCAGGATTGCGCTGCCGCCACCGGTTGCCTTGCTCTCGTTATAAAGCGACACGTTGCCCGAGACGATCGGGAAATCGAGCGCGCGGCAGGCATCCCCCATGCCTTCGAGCGCATGGACGAACTGAGACATGATCTCAGGCCGCTGCGGGTTGGCAAAGTTCAGGCAATTGGTGACCGCCAGAGGCCGCGCGCCAACAGCGCACAGATTGCGATAGGCTTCTGCAATGGCCTGTTTGCCGCCCTCATAAGGGTCCGCATAGACATAGCGCGGGGTGCAATCGGTGGTCATGGCCAGCGCGCGAGTTTCGCTTCCATGGATGCGCACAACGCTGGCATCGCCGCCGGTCTGCACCGTGTCGCTCATGACCTGGCTATCATAT
>JBCBOW010000371.1:0-2697 GCA_039821045.1 Pseudomonadota bacterium | reverse complement strand
CAGGGCCGCTCCAAGCCCCAGCGCAACAACCGCGAGCCCCGCGCCATATTGCCAGCGAGAGCGCGCCGCGAGCCCGCGTTCAATGAGGCCGAGCAAAGCGTCCACCACCAGCGCCAGCCCCGCGCTGACAAGGCAGCCGGCGAGCACCAGCGCCCAGTTTTGCGTTTGCAGCCCGGCAAAGATCGGATCGCCCAGGCTTGGCTGTCCAATCGTGGTCGCGAGCGTCGCTGCGCCGATGGTCCAAACGCTCGCGGTGCGGATGCCGGCCATGATGAACGGGGCGGCGAGCGGGCCTTCGACCATGATGAGCTTTTGCCAGCTTGTCATGCCCACACCGTCTGCCGCTTCGAGCACGCCGGGGTCGAGATTGGCCTGTGCGGTGACAGCGTTTCTGAGGATCGGCAGCAGCGCATACAGCGCAAGCGCGAGCAGCGCGGGCAGGAAGCCCAAAGTGGGCAAGTCTTCGCCAAACACCGCGCGCAGGCTCAAGAGGATCGGGAAGAACAGGGCGAGCAAGGCCAGCGCCGGGATGGTTTGCACCAGGCTCGCAAATCCGAGCGTGAGGCGCGCGACTGTTTGCGAGCGGCTCGCCCAGACGGCAAGCGGAAGCGCAACCGCGATGCCGAGCCCAATGGCGCTCGCTGCGAGCATGATATGCGCTGTAAGCTTGTCCCCCAGCCCAAAGACGATTTCCCAGAAACTCTCCATCAGCCAGCGCTGCCTTTGCGTGCCTGCGCTTTGGCCTGCGCTTTTGCAGCGATGCTTTCTTCCATTGCGGCGAGTTTTTCAGCTTGCTCGCGCGGCACTGCGACAAGGCTTTGCGCGATCTCTCCCCCATGCCCGGCGAGCAGCGAACGCGGCGTTTCATCCGCCACCAAATGGCCCGCATCCATAACGAGCACGCGGTCTGCCAAGAGCAGCGCTTCGGCCATGTCATGCGTGACCATGATGGTGGTGAGGCTGAGCTCTTCGTGCAGCTCGCGCACGCGATCGCCCAGCGCATCGCGCGTGATCGGGTCAAGCGCGCCAAACGGCTCATCCATCATCAGGAGCTCGGGATCGCCCGCCAGCGCCCGCGCAACACCGACGCGTTGGCGCTGCCCGCCAGAGAGTTGTTCGGGCATGCGGCGCGCCATTTCCGGCTCCAGCTCCACCAGCGTGAGCAGCTCGACAATGCGCTCCGCCGGCAGCTTCTCTCCAGCAAGGCGCGGGCCGATCGCAATGTTCTCGCCCACGGTGAAATGGGGGAAGAGCCCGATGCCCTGAAACACATAGCCGACCCGGCGGCGCAGTTGCGATGGCTTGAGCTGCGTTACATCTTCACCGCCAAACAACACGCGCCCGCCCGAAGGCTCAACCAGCGTGTTGATCATTTTCAGCAGCGTCGATTTGCCTGAACCCGATGCGCCAACCAGCGCAACGAAGCTTCCGGCCGCGATGGTGCAAGTGACCCCGCCCACCGCCACGGTTTCCAAGCGCGGACCATAGCGGCGCTCGACTTCTTCAAAATGCAGCACCGGGGCCGGTGAGGCTGAATTTTCGTTCGAAAGGGAGATGTGTCAGCCCCTGCAAAGGCCGATGCAGCGCCCGCTAGAGCCGTCCGCCGCGCGGGCGAGCTTCTGGTGCAAGGAGAGGCGCTGAGGAGTGGAAAGAGTTATCATGAACTCAAAGTAGCCTAGAGGCCTCTTTCCCGTTCGCCAACCCTTGCGCGGCTTGATGCGCCTTGGCGAGCCAGCCTCAGCTCGCCAATTGATCAAGCGGCAGCGTTATCGCGGTGCGCAGCCCTTCGCGATGCCAGGTGTGCTCGATTGATCCGCCGAGCTGATGCGTAATGGCAAGGGTAATGAGGCGAGAGCCAAAGCCCTGCTTGTCGGGCGCCTTGGCTTCGGGCCCGCCCGCTTCGTGCCAGGTTATAAACGCCGATCCCTCATTCTGAGAGACGGCAATGGCAACAGTCCCGCCCGGCGTGCTGAGCGCGCCATATTTCGCCGAATTGGTCGCAAGCTCATGAAATACAAGCGCAAGCGGGGTTGCCGCGCGCGGTCCGAAGGGGACCTGATCTCCGAGAATTTGAACCGGGCTTTCGCCCTCCACACCATAAGGCGCCATCAGCACTTTAAGCAGGCCGCGCAGGTCTTCAGCCGCGACACGGTCCATCTGCAAGGCAAATTCCTGCGCCCGCGAAAGCGCTCGGATGCTCGATGAGAGAAGCTCTGCAAATGCTTCTCGCTCGGTATTGCCGCGCGCGTTGATATTGATGAGACCGATCACCACGGAGAATATGTTCTTGATGCGATGCGCCAACTCGCCAGCGAGCAATTCGCGCTCTTCGCGGATGCGGCGGCTGTCGTGAATATCGGTAAGAGTGCCAAACCAGCGCGCGGTTTCGGGATCATTCGTCGAAGGGATCGCTCGGCTGAGCACATAGCGATAGCTGCCGTCGGCTTGCTTGAGCCGCCACTCGTCCTCGAAAAGCTCAGGCGATGCCAGCGCTGCGGAGAATTTGCTAAGCGTCGCGTCGAAATCCTCCGGGTGGATGACTGCGCGCCAGCCATCGATATCGGCGGGCGCGCTTTCGCCCGTGATTTGCCCAAAGCGCGCGTTGAAGAAATCGAACTCAGGACCCGGCGCAGCGGACCACGCAATGTCGGGCACGCTATCGAGCATGAATTGCAGCCGCTGCGCGCTTTGCTTGAG
>JBCBOW010000370.1:0-2700 GCA_039821045.1 Pseudomonadota bacterium | reverse complement strand
GGCGGCGATGCTACCATGTTTGCGCTGTGGGGCGCTCGGATTGAAGCGGGTGAGGAAATGCCGCCCCCAGCCAACGCCGAGGAGATCGAGTTTCAGCGCGCGCTCAAAGCCTTTGTTGCTGAGAAGCCGGGTTACCTCACCAAATCGGTGCAAACGATTAAGGGTGTGTCTGAAGAGACCACGACCGGTGTCATGCGGCTCTACCAAATTGCCAAACAGGGCAAGCTGCCATTCCCGGCGATTAACGTGAACGACAGCGTTACCAAGTCGAAGTTTGACAATCTTTATGGATGCAAGGAAAGCTTGGTCGATGCCATCCGCCGCGCCACTGATGTGATGCTGGCTGGCAAGGTCGCCTGCGTTGCTGGCTATGGCGATGTGGGCAAAGGCTCGGCTGCAAGTCTTCGTGACGGCGGCGCGCGCGTTATGGTCACCGAGATCGACCCGATCTGTGCGCTCCAGGCGGCGATGGATGGCTTTGAGGTCGTCTCGATGGAAGAAGCGGCCAAGCGCGCTGACATTTTCGTGACCGCCACCGGCAACGAAGATGTGATCACAGGCGAGCACATGAAAGCCATGAAGAACATGGCGATTGTCTGCAATATCGGCCATTTTGACAGCGAAATTCAGATCTCTGCGCTCGACAATTACGAGTGGAAAGAGATCAAGGAAGGCACCGATATGGTCACGATGCCGGACGGCAACAGCCTCCTGATCCTCGCGAAGGGACGCCTCGTTAACCTGGGTTGCGCAACGGGCCACCCCAGCTTTGTGATGAGCGCGAGCTTTACCAATCAAACGCTGGCGCAAATCGAGCTCTTCACCAAGGCTGACGAATATGACAATGAAGTCTATGTTTTGCCTAAGCATTTGGATGAAAAGGTCGCCGCTTTGCACCTCGAGAAGCTCGGGGTTGAGCTCACCCAGCTAAGCCAGAAGCAGGCCGATTACATCGGCGTGCCGCAAGCAGGCCCGTTCAAGCCGGACCATTACCGCTACTAACCCTGCCCATCGCCGCTTGCTTGGCGATCAACCAAAGAGCCCCGCTTTGCGCCTAATCGGCGGAGAAGCGGGGCTTTTCGTATCTGCACCAGTTGCATCGTTTGGACGCGCGGCATAGCTGACTATTCATGGAATTGACCCCTGTCGCTGCTGCGTTGATTGGGCTGGTGCTTGCCGCCTGGACGATCGCGGCTGCTCTTTTGATCTTGCGCGCGGGCGCGCAGGCTCAGCGTGCCAAAGTTTTGGCGACCTCGCTAAAGCGCATGCAAAACTTGCTCGATGTCGCGCCGGCTGTGCCGCTGTTAGTGCGAGTTGACGGGCGAATAGAAGCGCCAGAGCGCCTTGCCCGCTGGCTGGGGTTTACCACGCTCCCTGCATATCTGAGCGAGCTTGCACGCGATGATGGCCTCACCAGCGAACAAGTCGAAGCGTTGTCCGAGAATGTGCGCCTTACCCAGAAGACCGCCAATCCCTTCCAGATGACAATAATGCTCCCCGGCTCGGCGCGAAGCCTCGCTCTGCACGGCTCGCTTGCAGACCCGCAAGTCTCACCGGGCGGCGCGGCGATCGTTTGGGTCTTTGATTTTTCGGAAAGCGAGGATGAGCTCTCGCGGCTCAAGCAGGATGCGAGCCGTGCGAAGGCCGACTTTGCCGCGCTCATCGGGCTTATCGAGGCCGCGCCCATGCCTATGTGGTTCCGCGATAAGGACATGACGCTGCAGCTGGTGAACCATGCCTATGTCCAGGCGGTCAACGCGACCAACGCAGAGGCTGTGGTGCAAGGTCAGATAGAGTTGCTTGAAGCAGAAGACGGTAAGCCGCCTGCGGAAATTGCACGCGCTAGCATGATGGGTCAGGAATCCAATCAGCGCACGGTTGCAGCGACGATCCATGGAGAGCGCAGGACCCTGCGCGTGAGCGATCTGCCGCTCGGGCAGGACGGCGTTGCAGGATACGCTATCGATATCGAAGAGCAGCAACAGCAAGCGCGCGAGTTTCGCGCCTATCGCGCAGCGCAGCGGGCCATGCTCGATCAGATTTCGGTGGGCGTTGCCCAGTTTGACCCGCAAGAGCAGCTCACCTTTGCGAACCGGCCTTTCCGACGCTTGTTTGAGCTGGGGCAGGATTTGGGTGACGAAGCGCCTGGGGGCGGGCTTACCTTTGAGCGTTTCCTCTCCGATGCTCGCGAAAAGGGCCGCACGCCTGAAGTGCGTGATTTTCCCGAATGGCGCGGGGAGCATGCCGCCTGGTTTGGCGCTGCCGGCACACAGGAAGAAGCATGGCCCCTGCCTGGCGGCACTCATTTAAGGATCGTGGCTCAGCCGATGCCGGATGGCGGCTTGGTCATGATTGCAGAAGACCGCACCGAGAGCCTCGCTTTGTCTGCCACGCGAGACACCTTGTTGCGCACGCGCACGGCGACGCTCGACAGCTTGTTTGAAGCGCTTGCCATCTTTGCGCCGGATGGCTCGGTACAATTGTGGAACCGCAGCTTTGCAGGCACCTGGGGGCTTACCCCTGAGTTCCTTGACACTCATCCCAGCGCGCAAGGATTGCTCGATGCGATCGGGGAAAACCTTGTTCACGCTGATGAGGCAAAGCAGATCGGAGCGGTCGTGCGCGCTGCAACGCTAGATCGGCGCGAGCGGGGCGGACTGGTTGAGCTTGCAGATGGACGTACTCTCCGGTTTGCCGGAG
>JBCBOW010000369.1:0-2705 GCA_039821045.1 Pseudomonadota bacterium | reverse complement strand
ATTGATGATTTCATCGTATGTCACGAAATTGCTCACGGTATTCTCGAACATAATTCAGACACTCTTACTAGCGATACGATCGAAACTGAGGCGGATAGGTTGGCGATCGAGATCATGCTTAGCGAGTCTTGGAAGGGCCAAGTACATGAAGGGCAGCAACAATTCGAAGCGCCAGAAAAACCCTTGATTGGATACCTTTGTCTCAATCTGTGGGGCATGCTCAGAGAAGTCTCTGAATGGCGGGCATCTGCTTTTCTAGCCGATACTCCGAAGAAGATGTCGGAAATACGCCAGAACTCGCAAAGGCTTCAGGATACGCGGCTGAAGCGCATGTTGGATGTGCCAAACTTCGCAAAATCAGAACCAAGCCAGCATGCGAAAGCGACCCTACGTGCGGGGATGAGACTCCATGGCCGACTCGTAGCATTAGAGATCGACGAACAAAGAGCTCAGGACGTGGTACGTCTTGCCCGGACGCTGGCAAAGCGTGACTATAGCATGCTTCGTCGGGAGGTGCTTGAAGCGACCGAAAAGTACAAAAAGGAGCGGGAAGGCAAGTCAAATTAGCAAGGCCGCTGAACTCCTTTGTTGATTGACCATCACTAGCAATATTCGCGCTTGCTGGGCGGTGAGGCTCAAAGGCGATCGGCGCTCGCACGCACTCTAGACTGCGTTAAGCAATGCTCGAACAAAATTTTTGGGATCGCTTACCGGCACAAACACTCGTGTTCGATAGGCGATGATCTCGGTGAAGCAGCCAAGGCTCTTGAGCCATTCGAGCTGCTCAGGCGGCGCGCCAGTGATCTCAATTCGCAATTCACCAGCAACCCGCGAGCGCTTCAGCACCGCCGGAAAGGGCCGCTCAATCGACACGCTGCGGTTTTCGCGGAGCGATTTGACCACCGCGTCTTCGGTCAGCTTGACCTCGGAGGTAATTCCGAACGTCTTGAGAAGCGCAGCTGCGTCGGTGTCGCGAACAATCCGGCCAAGCCAGCTGCGGCCTTGCTGGTCAACGATCCGGCTTACCTCGAGATAGTCGCGCGGAAGGCTGGACCAGATCGGCAGCAATAGACCAGTGGCCAAGTGGATGGTCTCAGTGTGAAGCCGCGATGCGCTGTCTTCGGCCTCGGCGGTCCAGAGCTTTGCGAAATCGGCCTCGCCGCATTCCTCCCATGCGGATTCTGCAAGGTCGGTCAGGTGATGATATTCGCGGCGCAGCGGGCGGTGCAGGATCACCCGCTGGATCAGTTCCCCTGCCTCGGTCATGAAGTGCCGCGAAGGTTCGCAAAGAGCGGCCTTCTCGCTCTTCGAATTGCGCATGAGCACGCAGCCTTCTGACCACTCGCGCCGCTCGAGTATGCGATTAAGAGTGATTGGTTGATACCGGGTCGTGAGATCCAGGCGCAGAAGATGCGAGGTCGCGCCGGTCCGCTCATCGGTTCGCAGCACAATGTCTTCTGCGACTGCAGCGCTTTCGACCTGAATGGTCTCCACCCCGACATCGAGCGTGCCGGCATCGCGCGCAGCCGATACCCGCGCTTCAACCAAAGCGAGAAACTCATCGAAGATCGCGTTCTGCATCGCGATGGGGAGCGCAAGTATACGGTTGAGCCAGCGTTGGATCGGCGGCAGGTCCTCTTCAAGAATGCCGTCGCCCGAGGCGATCTTAAGCCCGCTACGCTTCTGGAAGTCGATCAGCATGGCGCTCGTCAGCTTGCCATCGGCAAGCAGCCCGAACCACGTGACCAGAGCGGCTTTGGCGTATTCGCTTTCGAGATTGTCGGCCGGATCGAACAGGTTCTGGCCGCCGGTCTGACGCTGGCCGCGCGTGAGCGCTCCAAGGCTGTCCAAGCGCCGTGCGATCGTGCTGGTGAAGCGCAGCTCGCCTTTGCAATTAGTTGTGACGGGTCGGAACAACGGGGTCACGGCCTGATGGGTGCGGTGCGTGCGACCAAGCCCCTGGATAGCGCGGTCAGCGCGCCAGCCCGGCTCAAGCAGGAAGTGGACACGCTGGCGCTGGTTCTTGGCATCGAGGCTCGCGTGATAGGACCGCCCGGTCCCACCCGCATCGCTGAATATGAGGATCGGCTTGCGACCATCCATGAATTGGTCGGTCTCCGACTGATTGGTGCGCGGCGAGCGGGTTTCGAGCTTCTGGCTGCCTTCGCTCTGCGTCACAAGCCGCTTGGTACGCCCCGTTACTTCGGCCACCCGCTCTGTGCCGTAATGCTCGATGATGCCATCCAGTGCGGGCTTGATGGGCGGTAGCGCGCAGAGGTGCTCGATCAACTCCCGCCTGCGGGCGACCGCTTCGCTGTTGTGGACCGGCCTGCCCTCATCATCGAACAGCGGCATTGAGCGCTCTTCGCCGGTTTCATCGACGAACACGCGCATCTGATGAGTCGGGAAGGCGCGTTCACGCTTTGAAGGCGCGAAACAGCGCTTCTTCAATCAGGTGCTGCTCTCAATGAAGCTGCCCACGCTGATCGCTGAGATCAATGCGCATCTCGACGAGGACAAGGCGATCGTTATCCAGCTGGTCTCGACCGCCGAGAGCATCCTGGATCGCCGGCTCGACAGCCTCTCGCCCGAAGAGCGGGCCGAGCCGGATATCGATCTCTCGCCGCGTGAGAACGTCATCGACTATCTCGAACGCGCCTTCCCGACTCATCAGATGCGCGTGTTCGTCGATGAAACCGGCGAAG
>JBCBOW010000368.1:0-2726 GCA_039821045.1 Pseudomonadota bacterium | reverse complement strand
GGGCGCCTCGGATAGGGCCGCCAAAACCGCCGCGCGGTGACCGGGATCGTCCGGCCCGGGATCGATCACGACCGCCGGCCCCGATCGGCGGCGGTGACCACATAGGTCTGCGTGCCGGTGTAAGTGTAAGGCGATGGGTTAGGCGCCAGCACCCGGCGGATGAGCGGATCGAGCTGTTCCGCAGCGCCGGTGGGCCAGGGTTTGGGGGGGAGTCCTGCCATAGTGGTTGCATATGAAGAAAGGGATGGCAGAAGTCACGCCAAACGGGAGCGAGCAAACCATGTCCGACTACATTCTTGTCCTTGATGAAGGCACCACATCAACCCGCGCGATGCTGTTTGCGAGCGATGGTGTGCTGACGGCCAGCGCTCAGGCAGAGCTCACGCAGCATTATCCGCAAGCGGGCTGGGTTGAGCATGATGCCGCGGAAATCTGGGAGAAAACGCTCGCTTGCGCGCAGGAGGTGATCCCCAAGGCCGGCGGCGCGGCGATGATTGCAGGCATTGGCATCACCAATCAGCGCGAGACCGTGGTCGCCTGGGACCGGGCAACGGGCGAGCCGCTTACCCGAGCGATTGTCTGGCAGGACCGGCGCACAGAGCCGTTGTGCGTTGAGCTGCGAGAGGCGGGGCATGAGGCGCAGGTTCAAGCCAAGACAGGCCTGCTGCTCGATCCCTATTTCTCCGGCACCAAGATGCGTTGGATGCTGGACAATGTTGCCGCAGTGAAAGCCGCTGCTGATGCGGGCATGCTGGCGTTCGGCACCGTCGAAAGCTGGCTGGTCTACAAGCTGACCGGCGGCGCGGCTGAGGGCAGCGCGCATATCACTGATGCGAGCAACGCCAGCCGCACATTGCTGATGGCGCTCGATGGTGCGCAGTTCGATCCTGAGCTTTGCGCGCTGTTTGGCGTGCCGATGGAGACCCTTCCGCGAGTGGTCGATATGGCGGGCGCGCTGGCGGAAACCGAAGTGAGCCTGTTTGGCCGCGAAATCCCGATCACGGGCCTTGCTGGCGATCAGCAGGCGGCAACCATCGGCCAAGCCTGTCTTGAGCCCGGTGAGACCAAAGCGACTTATGGCACAGGCGCGTTCGTGCTCACCAATCAGGGCAGCGCAATCCCGACCTCCACCAACCGCTTGCTCGGAACGGTGCTGGCGCAAATTGCGGGCAAGCGCACCTATGCGATCGAAGGATCAGTGTTTGTCGCTGGCAGCCTGGTGCAATGGCTGCGCGATTCGCTCGGTATCGTCGATGTTGCGGGCCAGACCGAAGAGCTCGCGCGCTCGATCCCGACCAGCGGCGGGGTCACAATCGTGCCCGCGCTCACCGGCCTTGGCGCGCCGCATTGGAACGCTGATGCGCGCGGCGTGATCAGCGGGCTGAGCTTTGCAAGCGGCAAGGCCGAACTGGCGCGCGCGGCGCTCGAAGCGATGGCGCACCAGACTTATGATCTCGCGCAAGCCTTCGCGGCCGATGGCACCGATTGGGAGACGCTGCGCATCGATGGCGGCATGTCCGCCAATGACTGGATGGCGCAGGACCTGGCCAATATGCTCGGCCTGCCGGTTGAACGCCCCGAATTTGTCGAGACCACCGCTTTAGGCGCAGCGATGCTGGCGGCGAGCGGCGCGGGGCTTTACCCCGATCTAGAGGCTGCCGCTCAAGCGATGCGCGGGCGGTTGAAGCGCTTCGAGCCCGAAATGGAAAGCAGCGTTCGCGAGGAGCGACTGGCTCGCTGGAGGAAGGCGCTCAGCGCTGTTTGAACGGGCGGCGTCGCGGTTCAGTCAAGCACCCGGTGGCGCGAGGTTTAGGAATCGCCAAACTCGCGCCCGATGCGATCCTGAAAAGCGCGCGCGGGCGATGTCATCGCAAAGTTCTGCCGCCACGCTGTATCGAGGCGCGCGATGCGCATGTGCAGGCGCTCGGTCTCTTCGATCAGCGCGCGCGTATCCGGCTCAAGCAAGCCAAGCTGATCGTGGTCCGCCGCGCGGTCTTCTGGCAGGGCGCCGTGCAAACGCACCTGCTTTTCCGACAGCTCACCGGAGAAATAGGCGCGCTGGTTTAGCAGCCAAGCCAGCACATGCATCATGCGCGTGGTCGTCTTGAGCCCTTCGGTGGAAAGCGCCAGGCGCGCCATGGCATCTTGCGGCCGCGATGGCCCTTCGCCAACGGTGGCCGCGCGCTCTTCCGCGCTGCCTGCAAACTCGGCGCGCACATCATCCGCCAGCACCAGCGCTTCGGTGTAGAGGGCCTCGATAATCGGGCGAGAAAGGCTGGTGGTGCGCTTGATCATGATCGGTGGATACAAACTTTACTTCAGGCCGGTTAAGAGAGTGGACCTTTCGCTTAGCTGAGCCTGCGGGCTCTACCAGAGGGTTATGGTTACTATCCCTCATTGTTTCGAGAGCGTCTCTGGACGGGACAAGAGCGCGCTAAACTAATTGTTAGCCAAACACTTAAGCGATGATATCGGGCAGCAGAGTGTCTTCGATAATCGAGATTTGATCCTTAAGCCGCAGCTTGCGTTTCTTGAGCCGCGCGATCTGCAATTGGTCGGTTGAGCCCGCATCGGTGAGCGCGGCGATGGCGGCATCGAGATCACGGTGTTCGGAACGCAGCAGTTCAAGCTGCTTTTGAAGCTCCGCCTCGTTCATGATGCGCCAAATCTCCCCAGCGCAACCCTATGCGCATGATCCCATCGTTCAAGCCAACACACGCGCCTGA
>JBCBOW010000367.1:0-2728 GCA_039821045.1 Pseudomonadota bacterium | reverse complement strand
TTGGGATGGCGTCCACACCATGACCACGAAATAGCCTGGTTTGCTAGCATCAACGAAGAGAGGAATTCCTCGGCCCGCTCACTATCAAGCCGATGACGCCCGCGATTGGCGCTGAAGTCTTGGAAATTGATCTCGGCGCTCCTGACATCCCAGAGAGCATCCCCGCGATCCGCGCAGCCCTGCTCAAACATGGCGTGATCTTCTTTCGCGATCAGGAGCTGAGCCAAGAACAGCACATCGCCTTTGCCCGGCATTTCGGCGATCTCGAAGTGCACCCTGCAACGCCCAAGGATCAGCCCAATCCTGAAGTTTTGCGCATCGCGCATGGGCCGGATTCGCGCGGGCAAGAGAACCAGTGGCACTCTGATGTGACCTGGCGCGAAGAGCCCTCGCTCGGCTCAATCCTTCTCGCGCGCGAAGTGCCCGAATGCGGCGGCGATACACTGTTCGCCAATATGCACCTAGCCTATGAGCGCCTCTCAGACCCGATGAAGCGTTCTTGCGAAAGCCTCACCGCGGTGCACGATATTGCGCGCGTGTTTGCTAAGCGTCTGGGCAAAGCGCCTGAAGACCTGCACGAGAAATTCCCGCCCCAGCGCCATCCTGTGATCCGCACACATCCCGAAACCGGCGAGCGCGTGATCTATGTCAACACCGCCTTCACCAGCCACATCGAAGGCTTGTCAGAAACCGAAAGCCGCTGGCTGCTCGATCATCTGTTTGCGACCGCGGCCGATGCCGAGATCCAGTGCCGTTTCCACTGGCAAGCGGGCTCGATCGCTTTTTGGGACAACAGGGTGTGCCAGCACCTGGCCGTCTCCGATTACTTCCCCGCCCGCCGCGTCATGGAGCGCGTGACTGTGGCTGGCGACAAACCTTATTTCACGCCCTGATTTCAGATCCAAAGGAACCAATCCCGACATGAATTATGATGACGTGGTGCTCGGGCGTCGCTCGATCCGTGGCTATCTCGATAAGCCGGTGCCTCAAGCGCTGATCGAGGAAATCCTTGCGCTGGCTATGCGCTCGCCATCTTCAATGAATACGCAGCCTTACAACTTTCACGTGATCACGGGCGAGCCGCTGGACCGCATCCGCAAGGGTAACACCGAGCGTATTCTCGCAGGCGAGCCCGACAGCCGGGAGTTTCGCCGGGGTGAGCCCTTTGCAGGGGTCCACCGCGAGCGCCAAGTGGGTTGCGCTGTGCAATTGTTCGAGGCGATGGGGATTGAGCGGCACGACAAAGCGGCGCGACAGGACTGGGTGCTGCGCGGATTTCGCCAATTCGATGCGCCCGTCTGTGTGATCGTCAGCTATGACCGCGAGCTGTCGACCAGCGATGATACTGCATTTGATTGCGGCGCCGTGACGACCGCGCTTGTGAACGCGGCATGGTCGAGGGGGCTTGGCTGTGTGATCAACTCACAAGGCATTATGCAATCACCCGTGGTTCGCGAACATGCCAACATTCCAGATGATCAGGTGATCATGAAGGCGGTAGCGATGGGCTGGCCAGACCCGGATTTCCCGGCCAATCCAGTCAAAATCACGCGGCGCGAAGTGAGCGAAGCGGCGCGGTTTGTCGGATTTGAGTGACCCCGGCTACTGCCCGAGTTGATCAGCCAAGACCGTGGGGTTGTAAAGGCTGAGCGCTTCGTTCCAATCGAACTGCTCAGCCTTGTTGATCGCCATACGCGCGCTTTCAAGCTTTGCTGACGCGAGCGATTGCTCGCCGCCAGGCTGAGCCAGAATGTGGCGCGCGCCGGTCAGAACTGCCGACTGCGATGCGAGCCATTCCTGCTCGGCTTCGTGCACATCGGAGCTTAGGCGAGCATGGATCGAACGCAGCCTTTCTTGCGCGCTGGAAACAAGCAGCTGCGCCAGCTGCGTTTGTCCAATAGCTATACGATGCTCAGCCTCACTGAGAGCGATGCGCGCTGTCTGAAGATCCGATGCGAGAGTGCGCGGGGTTCGCAGCGAGGTATCATCGGGCGGCACCAAACGCAGCGCACGCACAAAGGTGGTCAGCGGCCTCAGGGTCTCCTCGGTTACGCTCTCACCGGAAAACTCGCCGATGACGATCGTGGCAATGAACCGCTCCAGATCGCGCGATGCAGGATCGTGGTCTATCTTGCCATTCTGCGTTAGATCAGGGATGGTGGCGGGATCGAAGATATCATTGCCGAGCGTTTCGCTGAAGAAGCTGTGCGTTGTGTCAGCGGTGCCATCCGCACCGGAGATAGCTGGAAACTGAAACGCCGGATTGCCCCGCCCGTTCACGTGGCACGAATGGCACGTAAGGCCTGCTTTGGCGGCTTGCCCACCCAACAAGAGCGGCGCACGAAAAACCATCTCGCCGGCTAGCAAGTCCCGGCGAAGTGC
The DNA here is from genome assembly GCA_039821045.1 of Pseudomonadota bacterium. Lineage (GTDB taxonomy): Bacteria > Pseudomonadota > Alphaproteobacteria > Sphingomonadales > Sphingomonadaceae > Erythrobacter. Next base: position 346 of record JBCBOW010000367.1, on the reverse strand, counting down.
AGCAGGGCTCTGATACTGAAGAGCAAGGGACGTTTGAGCCGCGCCGTCCAGCAGCGCGGCGCGGTCAAACGCAGGCTCGCTCGAAAGCGCCTCGGCAAGGCCACTCTCACTTAGCCAGGCGGCCTCGCGCAGCGGTAATGATGTGTTGGCAAGAGCGCCCGAGACGACCCCTGCCAACGCAACGAATGCGAGTGTTAGGTTGAGGCGCGCGCAATCCAACGGCGCAGCTCCTCCGCTTCGTAGCAGCCAAAGGTGCACAGAGCGTCTAGCTTGGCAAGATTGGCCTGCGCGCCTGCGATATCACCCTGCTCAACCATGAGTTCGCCCGAATATTCAAGCGCACCGT
>JBCBOW010000366.1:0-2731 GCA_039821045.1 Pseudomonadota bacterium | reverse complement strand
GGACTGGGGATGTTATGCCCCCGCACGATCCCTTCATCTATCCGCCGATCTTTGTCGACTCCTTCCAAGACGTGAACAATCGCTACCTGGTGCCTTTCAACCGGCGTCGGATCATGGAGATCCCCGCAGTCAAAGAGGCTCTTGTGCGCCGCTATGGTAACGATATCTGCGTGCGCCGCGGCAATGTGGAAATAGATCGTCCGTGCGATCAGAACAATTCGATTGTCTCGATCGACAAGCTGCCGGACGCGGACCAGTTTGAAGAACCAACCTTCTACAATCACTATTCCGGCGAGAGCGAAACCGCGACGCCGAACAACATGTGGGGCGCATCGCCGAACTATCAGTGCCCCTCAGAGGCTCTGCCGATCAATTACAGCGCGACGAAAACTTCGCTGAAAACCTACATTGATGACGAAAACTACGCGCTGCGCCCGGGTACGGGGACGTTCCACAATGCCGCGATGACCTGGGCCTATCGCATGATGAGCCGCGATGACGTGTTCCCCCGTGCCCGCCCGACCAACCTCCCGACAAAGCGCGTGGTCATCTTCATGTCAGACGGTAACTTTGACAGCCGCGATGATGGCCGCGAAGATCCAGGGGGTGGGGATGACATCCTTGACACCGCCTACACCGCCTATCGCACTTACGAAGACCGGCTCATCATTCCGACCACCAGTTACAACGATACGATCGACAATCTTGAGCTGCGCTACTCGAAGAGCTGCGAGGCAATGAAGGCGGATGGGATTGAGATCTACACGATCGCATTTGCAATCAGCAACAACGCGCGCGGGGACCGGACTCGCGAAATGTTCAAGACGTGTGCAACCGATCGCAACACGCACTTCTTCTCCGCTACCACTGGTGCGGATTTGAACGAAGCGTTTGTCACCATCGCTTCTGAACTCATCAACCTGAGGCTGACCCGGTGATTGTTCACAAAAGGTCTCTGGCAAAGGACGAGGATGGCGTCACCGTCCTCGAATTTGCCTTTGTCTTTCCGGTGATGTTTCTGTTCGTCTTCGGGTTGCTCGAAGTGGGCTATGTGTTGTTTGCCCGCTCCACCTTGGAGAGCTCGGTTCTCGCGGCATCGCGCGAATCAAGGGTTGCTGACTGTCCGAATGAGAACGCTCAAGCAATCGAGGATGGCATCCGCGACCGCATGTCTGTGATCGCCAGTGCAGATGGCCAACCGGTCCAGGTGACGGTGGAATCCTATGGCCAGGAATTTGGCGATGTTGGCAATCCTGAACCGTTTGACGATGTCGACGGCAATGGGACACGCGATGAGGGCGAAAGCTACACCGACATCAACGGCAATGGCGAATGGGATGAGGACATGGGTGAAGATGGCGACTTCGGCTCATTTGGCGAAGTTGTCCGGTTCACAGCGACCTACAATGTGCCCTCGCTTGTTCCCTGGGTTGCCGAGCAAATGAACGATGGGAACGATTTTTACACCATTCGCTCTGTAACAGTGGTGCGCAACGAGCCCTTCATTGATGCGGAATGTGCGCTTTGATCCCTGCTTTTCCTCATGATTTTGGCATTGTGCGCCGGCTCAAGCGCCTCCGGGAGCTGGGCCGCGATGCAGCCGGACTTGCGCTGATCGAATTCGCATACACGCTCCCGATCTTTGTCGGCTTTGGGCTTGTCGGGATCGAATTCACGAACGTTGTGCTCGCTCACCAAAAGACAGAGCGGATTGCATCAACGATCGCAGACCAGGTTGCGAGTAACCAGGTTCCGCCCAATGAGCGACAAATACGCGATATGTTTGGTGCGGTTGATCTGATCGCGTCACCGTTCGATTTTGACGCTAATGGGAACGTTATCATCACCGCAGTTGTCGGGATTCGTGATCCGGAAGATGACGAGATTCAAAACAAGATCGCGTGGCAGCGCTGCCGCGTCAAAGATGGTTTTGAAAGCACCATCGGCGAGCAATGGGAAGATTCAATCGATGTCGCGGACGGCCCCGAGGTTGATCTTCCCAATGATATCGAACTGACGCAAAATCAGATGGTGATCGTTGTGGAGGTGTTTTTCCCTTACAGCGAGATCATCAGCGCTGAGATTGTCGATGGGTTCTTGCCTAACGATGGCATTTTCCAGGAGCGCGCGATGTATCGTACGCGTGGCGGCGCGCTGATGAGCATCACTCCAGTTACAGGTGTCGAAGAGCAATCCTGCGAGACCTGATTGCGTGAACACAGCTTTTGGCCGCAATGTCGGCGAAAGGCTTGACTCATTCGCCAAAGCCTCGCCCTTACCGCGCGACCATGGCGACACACGAAACCGACGCTCAAGAGACCCTAAGCGATGAGGCGCGTCTGGCGCTGGCTTACACGCCGCCTGCGCAGCGCTTCGCGTTTGAGGCTCTGCTTCGCTTGGATTACCGGCTCGCGCGCTTGGTTGCGGGCACCACTGAGCCGATGCTTGGCCAGATGCGGCTTGCCTGGTGGCGAGAGGCGCTCGGCCAGCCGATTACCGCCCGACCCAAAGGCGATGTCGTTCTCGATGCGATGGGCGCGCATTGGGCGGGGCACGAAAGCGCTCTTGGCACTTTGATCGATGGGTGGGAGTATCTCTTGAACGAGCCTCCGCTTGCAAGCGCTGACGCCCGCGGTTTCGTCCAAGGCCGCGCATCGGGTTTTGCAGGTTTTGCGAGGCTGAGCGGGGCGTCTGGTGACCTATCAGCGGTGCAAGATGCAGCAACGGCTTG
>JBCBOW010000365.1:0-2732 GCA_039821045.1 Pseudomonadota bacterium | reverse complement strand
TGCAAATTTCCCTGACCGCCAGGCGCACGCCCGCCAGCGCTTACGCTCGCACCCGAACCGCCCTCCCCATCGGCATTAGGCGCCGAGGAAGACTTTTGAATGGGCCGCGGAGAGAGGGTCCGCCCGTTTGACATGGCCGTGGCTCCTGTTTTTGGCGGCCGTTTTTACGGTCCGCATCGCAGGCGAGCACTCTTCAATGACAACATGCTTCGCTGCAAGTCTTATAATGCCTCTTGCAGAGGATCGGGGCAATGATTGAATTATTGTCAAGTGTTAAGGGAGTATTGCTTGCTCCGGACACTCAATCCTTGCGCATGACTTCGCGCTTTTCTGCCATTCCGAGGAGCTTGAGCTTGCGATGCAGTGCACTGCGCTCCATGCCGATGAATGTTGCGGTTTTGGAAATATTGCCGGAAAAGCGGCGAATCTGGATTGAAAGATATTCGCGTTCAAAGCTCTCGCGCGCCTCTCGCAGCGGAATTCCCATCATCGCGGTTAACCCCTGCCCGGACGCGGCTAGCTTACCGCCGGTGATTTCGCTTGGCAGCATGTCTGTTTCGACCGTGGTCAGCCTTTCGCGCGGGGTCATGATAATCGTGCGCTCCACAACATTGCGAAGTTGGCGGACATTGCCCGGCCAATCATAGGCCTGGAGCGCGGCCATGGCTTCTTCTGAGATCTCAGGCGGGGCTATGCCCTGATCTGCTGCATAACGCGTGAAGAAATGCTCCGCGAGCGCTGGGATGTCATCGCGCCTGTCTGCAAGCGAGGGAAGCTCCACGGGCACGACATTGAGCCGGTAGAACAGGTCTTCGCGAAAGCGCTTTTCTTCCATCTCCTGTGTCAAATCGCGCGATGTGGATGACACCACGCGCACATCAACCCCGATCTGGCGCGTCCCGCCCACGCGCACAAAGCTTTGCTCGGTCAGCACGCGCAAAATGCGCGCCTGCGTAGAGAGCGGCATGTCTGCGACCTCATCGAGATACAGCGTGCCGCCGTCAGCCATTTCAAGCAGGCCTGGGCGCACTTGTTTCCCATCAGCCTCCTCGCCGAACAGTTCTTGCTCAAAGCGATCCGGCGTGATGCGCGCTGAATTGACGATCACGAAGGCGTTTTGTGAGCGCATGCTCCAGGCGTGGAGCAAACGCGCAGCCACTTCCTTACCAGCGCCGGCAGGGCCTGAAATCAGCACGCGGCTTCCGGTGTTGGCGACGCGTTTCAAAGTGGCGCGGACGGTGTTGATCGCAGAAGAATTGCCCGTGAATTCGCCCGCTTCACCATCATCTTCGCGCAGACGGGTGTTCTCCCGGCGCAAGCGCTCCGTTTCGGTCGCTCGCTCAACCAGCAGCAGCAGGCGCTCGGCTTCAAAGGGCTTCTCGATAAAGTCCATTGCCCCGCGCCCGACGGCAGAAACAGCGGTGTCAATATTGCCGTGGCCTGAGAAGATAATCACCGGCAGGTTCGGCTCGCGCACCTTGATTTCATCAAGCAGCTCAAGCCCGTCCATCTCGCTTCCGTGGAGCCACACATCAAGCAGCACCAGGCTCGGCCGGCGCTCATCAATCGCCGCGAGCGCACTGGTGCTTTCAGCAGCGGTGCGGCAATCATAGCCTTCATCGCCAAGCACGCCGGAGACAAGCTCGCGAATGTCGCGTTCGTCATCAACGATCAGGATATCAAGCGCCATTATCGCGCCTCCTTACTCTTCTTCTTGTGTTTTGTAGGGAATGGGAAAAGGGTCATCACAGCGCCTCGCTCTCTTCAAGCTGAGGGTTGCGAGCAAAGCGCAACGTGACCCGGGTGCCGCCTGTCTCGCTGGGCGCAAAGGCCATATCGCCGCCATGCTCATCAACGATCTTGTTGACGATCGCGAGGCCTAGTCCGGTGCCCTTTTCGCGCGTGGTAACATAGGGCTCTGTCAGGCGCTCGCGCTCCATTTGCAGCCCGATGCCATTGTCTTCGACCATAATCCGCAGATGCTGCGGTTCGCTCAGCATTGTAACTGTGATCTCGCCCGCATAAGCGCCGCGCGCCTCGCCTGCGCGCGCTTCGATGGCTTCGACGGCGTTTTTGAGCACATTAGTCATCGCTTGGCCAAGCTGGTGGCGATCACAACTGATTTCGCGCGTTTCGACCGCGCCCGCATCAACGCGAAACTCGATCCCGGCATGCGCCACCTCTTGCAGGAAGACCGCCTGGCGAACGAGGTCGACCGCATCTTCTGCACGAAACACGGGCTTTGGCAGCCGCGCAAAAGAGGAGAACTCATCCACCATTTTGCGCAAGTCGCCGACCTGGCGCACGATCGTGCTGGTCAGCTCGTCAAACAGCTGCGTGTCTTCCTCGCCATCAATCTGCTTGCGATAGCGACGCTTTAAGCGCTCGGTTGCAAGCTGGATCGGTGTGAGCGGGTTCTTGATCTCATGCGCGATGCGCCGCGCCACATCCGACCAGGCCGCCTGGCGCTGATCGAGCAGCTGACGGGTGATGTCTTCAAAGGTGATGACATGTCCCTCGCTTCCCGGCGCGACTTTGACTGCGAGAGTAAGCAATTCGGTGCCTTTGGTGTGCGTCACAATCGCGCGCGGCGTTCCCTCACGGACCATCTGGCAAATCTCAGGCGAAAGCGTTGAAAGCGAGGCGCCTTCAAGATCTGCCCCCGGCTCGCACGCATCTGCGTCTTCGAGCAGCGCATGGGCAGAGGAGTTTGCCAGCATTATGCGGGAATC
>JBCBOW010000364.1:0-2733 GCA_039821045.1 Pseudomonadota bacterium | reverse complement strand
GATCACTTTCGCGCCCCAGAAGCTCATCTGACCCCAGGGCAGAACATAGCCCATGAAAGCGGTCGCCATCATAAGAAGGAAGATGACCACGCCCAAGAGCCAGATCATTTCGCGCGGCGCTTTGTATGACGAATAGTAAAGGCCGCGGAAGATGTGGAGATAGATGACAATGAAGAAGAAGCTCGCCCCATTGGCGTGAGCGTAGCGCAGCATCCAGCCGTAGTTGACGTTGCGCATGATGTGCTCAATCGAACCAAACGCCGCATCGACGCCGGAGCTGTAGTGCATCGCCAAAACCACGCCGGTGATGATCTGAACCATCAGGAAGATGCCGGCCATAGCGCCGAAGTTCCACATGTAGTTCAAGTTGCGCGGAACCGGATAACCGCCACCCACAGCGTTGTAGACCATGCGGGGAAGCGGGAGCTTCTCATCGATCCACTTTGTGAGGTCCGATTTCGGTTCGTATTGGTTTGCCCAAGGGAACGCCATAGCTCTCTCTCGACTCTTTTCAGTTTAACAGGGTTACGACTGCAACAAGCTACGCAAGATCATCCAACGCGGATGGCGCTTTCAGACGTAAATTCGAAATCGGGTACAGCAAGGTTGGTGGGGGCAGGGCCCTTACGGATACGACCGGCCACATCATAGTGCGACCCATGGCACGGGCAGAAGTACCCACCAAAGTCGCCTTTGTTCTCGCCTTCTGCCGCGCCCAGCGGAACACAACCAAGGTGCGTGCACACGCCAAGGGTGACGAGAATGTCTTCATTGCCCTCTTTGGTCCGATCCGCCAGCGTTTGTGGATCGCGCATCTCCGCGCCATCATCGCCTTGCGCCTTGGCAATTTCATCGCTGGTGAGACGTTTGACGAACAGCGGCTGGCCGCGGAAAACGGCTTTCACACTCTGGCCAGCCTGAATAGCGCCGACGTCTACATCGGTGGTTCTGGCGGCAAGAACATCAGCTGACGGAGCCATTTGGCTGACCAATGGGATCACTGCCCCAAGAGTGCCAACGCCCGCGGTGCTCAACGCGGCGATGTGAATCCAATCGCGGCGACGCACGCCCTCTTCGGCTGCGCTTTCAGCGGTGTTAATCTCAGCCCCAGTTGAAGCCATTGTTTTCATCACCCTTATTCAATTTGCCACTTGGCTGCTTCCAATCAAGAGCCGCGCAAGCTGCGCAAGCTCTCGATTAAAAGTCCACGTACACGCCTGAAACGTGGCAACCTTTGAAAATATCCCAAATCAGCCGCCAAAAATGCACTTTCTTGAGCGCCTGCCTTGCCTTCGCATCGTCTGGATGTGAACGAGTGGCAGCATTCGGCTTCCGATTTGGTTGCGCCACTAACCAGAAATACTCCTGATTCCAACTGCCTTTTAAGCACCGCCTCTTCGTTTGCATGCAATCGAGGCACTCGTGAACGCCCTGCTGTCCTAACGCGAGTTCAGTATCAGGGGGAGGCGATTAGCGATATCTGACGGCCATAGTTGGGCAGGCCCGCCTGCGAAGCTCTGCGGTAGGAATGATACCGAGCGCTCTCAGCGAACGTATCGCGGGCCAGATCGTGCACGCTTCTAAGCGCCGCTCTTTCAAGCTGAGCCGCAATATATCCGGGCAAGTCGAAATGCCAGCGCGCCTTGCCTTCACGCTCGGCCGCGGGCGCGAAATGAGCGTCATCGCCCGGGGTGAAATGCTCACGAAAGGGTGCGTCCACTTCGTAGCTGGCCTGCGCAATCGTTGGGCCAATCGCAGCCACCATGCGCGAACGATCAGCGCCCAGCGATTCCATCGCGGCGATCGTGTTGGAGAGAATACCGCCCATCGCGCCGCGCCACCCGGCATGCGCCGCGCCAACCACGCCGGCGTGCGCATCAGCAAACAGAACCGGTGCACAATCAGCTGTGACGACCCCGATCGCAATGCCTGGCTGATCGGTTACCAGCGCATCGCCTTCAGGACGGCCAGTGGCTGTATCATCCCAAGGCTCAGCGACTGGCAGAACGATGGTCGAATGGGTCTGGTGCGGCGTAACAACGCGCGCACCAGTTCGAACATGATCGGCAGCGCTTGCTCGCAGCGCCGCCACCGTTGCGACCTCGCCCGGGCCACCATAGCCGAATTGATGCGCCTGTGCGCCCGCTCCAAAAAAGCCATGCGGCACCAAGCGAAGCGCATCTGAGCGCTCAACATCGAAACCGCTGGAGCTCACCCTTCGAGGCTGCGTGTCACTTGTTCAAAGGTATCGCGCGAAAGGTTCTCCGCCTTCGCAATCCGCTCCAACTCTGCCTTCATCCGCGCGGCCCGATTGGGCTCAATCCTGCGCCAGCGACCGAGCGGCGAGACAAAGCGCGCCGCGGTCTGCGGATTGATCGGATCGAGCGCCAGGATGACATTCGCGATCATCCGGTAGCCCGCTCCATCCTCGGTATGGAAGCCTTGGGGGTTGCCGGCGAAAGCCATGTAGAGCGAGCGAACGCGATTGGGGTTGCTCATGGTGAAATCTGTGTGCTCCGCCAGCGCCTGTGTTTGCGCGATCACATCGGGGTGCAAAGACAGCGCCTGCATCGTGAACCATTTGTCGATGACAAGCGCATTGCCCTGATAGCGATCATAGAATGCTGCCAGCGCCTGATCGCGCGCGGCGCCATCAATGCCGCACAAGACCATCAGAGCGCCCTGGCGATCGGTCATGTTGTCTGCGCGGTCAAACTGATGCTTTGCAAGCTC
>JBCBOW010000363.1:0-2754 GCA_039821045.1 Pseudomonadota bacterium | reverse complement strand
GAGCCATGGGTTCCGGTCGCGATAGCGCCCGCGATGGATTGGCCCTTATGCGATCCGGCGGTGCGGAAGGACCCACCCCGCGCGTCGAAGAAGTCCATGATCTCGTGAAGCTTGGCCCCGCCTGTGGCGAGCGCCAGATGCCGACGGCTTGCGCGGCATTCTGGCAGCAGAGCGGATGCGGGGAGCTCCCAGACAGCACGATCAAGACCCGTGTCGATCCGGATGGCGGGCGATGCAAAGACATCGCTTTGGGACCAGGCCGAACCTGTGATCACAATCTTCTCATGCTGAGCCGCAAGCTCATCCATAAGCGCGCCGATTACCTTGGTGCGCTCTGCCAGATCAGCTGCCATGTCGCCCGATTGTGTCGCTTGCACTTTGAATACTCGGGTCGCCTTGCGGTCGCAGGTGCGATGTTCGTCAAGCCAAGTCCCGCCTTCGACTTCAAGGATTTCTGTCATCGAGCTCTCCTGTTTCTGCGCTCCATCCTATCGCCGCTTTTGAACAATAATTGTACGCAAAGTTTTGGTAGGAGTTGTTGGTGTGAGGCGAAGGGGGATTGCGCGATGAACAAGGCGGTGATGGCAGCTCTTGTGAGCGTGGGTTTAGCGCTCGGCGGCTGCAGTTCAACTCGCGGCGGTCAGGATGTTGCCTGTTCGGATTTTGACCGGTTTGCCGTGACGCCCCGCGCGCTCGGTTATGTTCAAGATATTCAGCGCTATGCGCCACGCGTGTCGGTTGAAAGCGACGCAGGCGTGCAAGGTGAAGCGACACGCAGCGATCCGCTCAAGGACCTCATAATCAGCGATGTCTTCGGGCAGGATCCCGATAACTTTCGGGCGCGGCAAAGCGCTGGCACCGGGACCGGTGCTGAGGATATTGTGATCACAAGGCTGCGCCCGCAGCGCAACATTCTTTTATTGTCGGGTGGCGGCCAGTGGGGTGCCTTTGGTGCAGGTCTCTTTCTGGGGCTGGCGTGTAAGGACGACAAGGTACCGACCAATCGCAACGAAATTCCCTGCATGGTGGTCGATCCGGGCGAGGACCTTGAAGATGTGGCCGATGATACGCGCACGATCATCGCCGATCAGATTGACTTCTCCAGGATTGATGAGATGGGCATCGGCGTGATCACCGGGGTCAGCACTGGCGGACTGCAATCGCTGTTGCTTTCTGTCGTCGTCGATCGCACTCAGCCGCATCTGACACGTGTCGCGGCCCTGCAGCAGTTGTTGGCGAGCTATGCGCCTCCGAGCGAGGAGTTTCTCGTTGATCGCAATGGTTTTTTGCAGGTCGTCTTTACAGGGTCGGTAGCCGGCACCGATGGGCTTCGCGAGCATGTCAGCGATGTGCTGCAAGGCCTTTATCGGTTTCAGGACTTCGATGAATTCGATCAGCCTTTGCCACCGGTCGAGCGGCGCTTGATCGAGCATATCGGGCGCTCACGGGTGGCGCCTCTGGTGGGCTTCGTTGCGGGCACCGATGGCGAGTTCAAGATCGTCGATATGCGCAAGATGGCGGGCGATTTGGCGCTTGATGCAGTGCTTGCTGAAAGCCTTGGCCAGGCGAGCGACAATGAAGGCTACGATCTGCCGACCCGGTGCGTAGTCGCAACAACGCTCGCTTCCGCCGCGATGCCCGTGTTTCACCAGCAATTGCGGGTGATGAAAGGCAATGGCGCTGCACCCATCCCCGAAACCCTTTTCGATGGAGGCGTGCGCCGCTCTGTCTTCGTCGGCAACTTCGTGGATCAGCTCAATGAGGCCTATGACGAGGTCGAAGAGCTCGCCGCTAGGGAGGGACGCTCGCCGCCAAGCTTTCCCAAGTTCTACGTTGTTCGCAACGGGCCGACGACCGCCAAACCCGGCGAGAGGATTGACGAGGTCACGACTGCCGAGCCACAAGCGATGCGGGCCTACACCTTGCTTGTGAATGAGCTGGAAGTGGGCTCGATTGCGGCGCTTCGGCTTTACAACCCTTACGGCCAGATCGAAATGACGACCGCTGATGGCGCGGAAAATCATGAGCCAAGCGCTATCCTTGATGAGCAAGGCGAGCCCATTGACCTCAACGCCCGGCGCGCCTGTATCAAAAAGGGCGAGGAGATGTTCAACCCCGTCTTCATGCGGTGCTTACAGAATTTCGGAGCGCGCCGTGGTTTGAGCATCGAAAGCGATGGCGATGCACCCATCCCAGCCTTCTGGCCTTTGCGGACGATCCCACGCCCCATTCCTGAGCCAATACAAGCGCCGGAGGGCGCGGTTTCGGTGGCGGATCCGCTCGAAGAGCAGCCAGCGTCCTAGGTCGCTTTCGAGAAGGCTTTGTGAGAGGCCGCAAGGCTCAAGCGAGAGCCGCGAAGCTGAGCGCCTTCTCGGGTTTTCCGCCCGGACTTACCCCTGCGATTGACGCACGGATGGAGCTTCCTTACCGCCGTCGCTCCCATCCGTGCCACTCATGTAAGTGATCCGCAGCTCATGCCACATTCCGCAAACGACCAAGCGCGCTCTGCCCTCGCGGCGAGAGGTGATCGCTTAGCGGTCACTCTCAGCCTGGTTTGTATCGCGCATTGCATCGCTTTGCCCGCTCTTGCGATCATCTTGCCATTTGCTGCGGTGGCGGCGGAGGCTGAGTGGGTGCACTGGCTCTTTGCGATCGGAGCGGTCTTCGCGTCGGGAAGTGTCGCTTGGACCAGTCCTGACGCGCGTACACCAGCCTTTCTCATTCCGGCCGGCATGGGCTGTATCCTGGTCTTCG
>JBCBOW010000362.1:0-2768 GCA_039821045.1 Pseudomonadota bacterium | reverse complement strand
AAGCTGCTTGAGCCGCGCAAGCTCTTTGGGATCATCCCATTTGGCTCAAAGTTGCAGAACTATTTTGACAGCTACACCTCCTCTCAAGGGCACATTCAGCAGATTCTCGAAAGCCTGGATGGCGGCAAGAAAGAGCTAGTGCTTGATAACGCAGCGATCGATCAGGAGCGCGCCAAGCTGTGGGAGGCGATGGGCGAGCTGGAGCAGATGATCCATATCGCCAAGACGCTTGATGCCCGGCTTGAAGCCAAGGCGCTCGAACTGGATGCGAGCGATCCTGAAAAAGCGAAGGCGCTGCGCGAGAGCGCGCTGTTCTATGTTCGCCAGCGCACGCAGGATCTGCTCACACAGATGGCGGTCAGCGTGCAGGGCTATCTCGCTCTTGATCTCGTCAAAAAGAACAATGTCGAGCTGGTGAAAGGCGTGGACCGGGCGAGCACCACCACGGTCAGCGCGCTGAGGACCGCGGTGACCGTGGCGCAGGCGATGACGAACCAGAAGCTCGTGCTCGAACAGATCACCTCGCTCAACACCACCACGGCCAATATCATCGACAGCACCAGCACGCTGCTGCGCGAGCAGACCGGCCAGATTCACGAACAGGCCGCCGCCTCGACGATCCCGCTTGAGACGCTCCAGCGCGCGTTCCAGAACATCTATGACACGATGGACGAGGTTGACGATTTCAAGATCCGCTCGCTCGATTCGATGAAGCAGACCGTCAATGTGCTGAGCGAAGAGGTGGAGAAATCGCGGGGCTATATCGCGCGCGCAGAAGGCCAGGCGCAGGCGCAGGCCAAGGTTGCAAGCGAGCCTTCGCTGCTCTCGCTGGAGGCCTGAAGGCACCATGAACCTCTCCCAGGAAACCGACCGCGCGCTGGCTGAGAGCCGCCGGGTCTTGATCGACAATCAGACAGGCGGGCGGCACCGGATGGCGGGATCGATTGGGCAAGGGTCAGCCAGCGCCAAGCGCAAGATGTGGCTCAACCGCGCAAAGTATTTTGCAGGCGCGGTGCTCACGATCCTGGTCAGCGCATCGGTCGCGGGTATCGTGCTCGACGGGATCGGGTTCACAGGCGTCATGATGGTGGCGCTCGCGGTGATGGCGGCGGCCTTCGTGTTCAGCAATTATCCCAAGGTCAAGACGCCCAAACGCGCCGAGCTTAAGGAAGGCAATCCTGCGCAGATGGTCGCCAAAACAGAGCTTTGGCTTGAATCGCAGCGCCCTGCTCTGCCCGCGCCCGCGGCCAAGATCGTCGATGATCTCGGCGTGCAACTGGATGCGCTGGGCCTTCAGCTTGAAACGATCGATGCGAGCCACCCGGCGATGAACGAGGTGCGCGAGCTGGTGGGCGAGTACATCCCCGAGACGATCGACAATTATCGCAAAATCCCGGAACATCTGCGGCGCGAGAAGCACACCGGCAAAAGCGCGGATGAGCGCCTCACCGCCAGCCTCGGAAAGCTTTCCGGAGAAATCGACCGGGTCACACGGCAATTGGCTGAAGGCGCGATGGACGATCTGGCGATCAAGGATCGCTATCTCGAATATCGCTATGGCGAAAGCGACGCACTGACTGACCAGAGCGAGCCAGGCCGCGGCGGCTGACGCTGCGCTGGATCGTCATGCGCATTAAGCTTCCTCACACTCATGATCCCGCCGAAATCCGGCGGCGCCTGGATGAGCGCAGCCACGAGATCGTCGATTACTTTCCCGAAGGCATGGCCTCGCTTGAGCGACAGTGGCGCAATGATACGCGGATGGATTTCACGATCGGCATCGTTGGCCAACGCATCGGCGGGCGCGTGGAGATTCAGGAAGACCACGTGGTGGTCTCTCTCGATTTGCCGCTCATGCTGAGCTTTCTGCGCGGCAAGATTGAGCGCTCTGTGCGCGAAGAAGGCACTCGCTTGCTGCGCTGATGAATCGGGCGTCAGCAGCCCCTTTTTCCCTGAAAACAATGTCTATTTTGGACCTAAGCTACAGGTCGTCCCCTAATTGCACAGTTAGACCATGTTTGCTTTTTGGAAGCTTATGTGTCATCTGAACTGTACATCAAAACTGTCACTATATACTGACACAGACTGTATATCCTGATACAGATAGGGAGTGCGCCTCTTAATCATGCTGGGCACGACACAAAACTTGCGCCAATATCTGCGCAGCGCGAGTGCAAGCGCGCATGATTTGCTTGATCGCACCATGCGCGCGGTCGCAGGGTGGGAGACGCAAGCGGACTATGCTCGCTTTTTGTGGCTGCAACACGCCGCTCGTGGCCCTGTTGAGGCATGGCTTGCCAAAAACGCGCCAGCGCACCGCCATCCGCCGGCACAGACACCTCTGATTGCGCAAGACCTTGCTGCGTTAGGCGAGCTGGCTCGAATCGATCGACAGCACTTTCAATCGGCCTTTGCCCAAAGTTCGCTTGAAGCATCCGCTGGCGTGAGCAATGGCGCAGCGTTAGGCGCGGCCTGGGCGCTCGCGGGATCGGCACTGGGCAACAAGGCAATCCTTGCCGAGGTTCGCCGATACAGCCGGGCTCACACTGATCAATCGAACAAGGCCTCCTGGCCCGAGAGGTTCCTTGCAGATGGCGCGATGATCGCCTTCTGGAAAGCGCTGCGCCCGCAGATCGAATGCCCTGCACCCGCGCATCAAGCGCAAGCCGCCGCCCGCGCCGCAGACGCCGTCTTTGCTCATTGAGGGGCTTTCGCGCAGACTTATGGGTGCTGTCTCGCCGCGCTCCAAAGTGGCCTGGAAATGTGCA
>JBCBOW010000361.1:0-2778 GCA_039821045.1 Pseudomonadota bacterium | reverse complement strand
CTCAGATCCAGATCGATGCAGCGGCCGCCAAGGCCAAAGCGATGGGCATGGAGGGCAAATATGCGATCGCCATGCAAAACACGACGCAGCAGCCGCTTTTGCCAGAGCTCGAAAACCGCTCAGTGCGCGAGCGGTTCTTCAAACTGAGCTATGAGCGCAGCGACGGCACCAACCCGGAATACGACACCCGGATGCTGGTGGCGAAGATCGCCGCGCTTCGGGCTGAAAAGGCCGAGCTGTTCGGCAAGCCCGATTGGGCGAGCTACATCATGCAAGGCAATATGGCCGATACGCCAAAGCTCGCGCTTGATTTTATGAAGCAGATGGTGCCCGCGCTTGCTGAAACGCAGCGTCGCGAAGCTGCCCTGCTTAATTCGAAGATTGCAGAAGAAGGCGGCGATTTCACGGTCAAGCCGTGGGACTGGTATCGCTATGCCAACAAAGTGCGCCAGGATCGCTTCAACTTCAATGAAGCGGAAGTCACCGAGTATCTTGAGCTTGAGAGGGTCCTGGAAGACGGCGTGTTCTTCATGGCCAACAAGATGTATGGCCTCACCTTCGAGCGTCGCACCGATATCCCCACTTGGCACGAGGATGTATGGGTTTACACGATCTTCGATGCAGACGGCTCGGAGCTTTCGCTGTTCTATTTTGATCCGTTTCAGCGCCCATCAAAGCGCGGCGGCGCCTGGATGGGAGCCATCGTTCCGCAGAATTATCTGCATGGCGAGAAACCTGTCATCTACAATGTGCTGAACGTGCCCAAGGCGGCAGAAGGCGAGACCCAGTTCATCAGCTTTGATTGGGTGAACACCGCTTTCCACGAGTTTGGTCATGGGCTGCACGGCATGTTTGCTGAGCAAAAATACCCGAGCCTCTCGGGCACAGCGACCCCGCGCGACTTCGTTGAATACCCCGCGCAGGTCCACGAGATGTGGCGGGTGCAGCCTGTGGTTCTGCAAAACTACGCCAAGCACCATGAGACAGGCGAGCCCATGCCGCTTGAGCTATTGGAGCGGATTCAAGCCGCATCAAAGTTTAACCAGGGTTATGACTTTGGCGAGGTGATGGAAGCCGCGCTGCTTGACATGAAGTGGCATTCGCTTTCTGCCGAGGAAGCCGCCGCGCTCGATACGCCCGAAAAGGTCATCGCGTTTGAAAACGAGGCCCTGTCCGAGCTTGGCCTTGAGGTGGACTTTGTGCCGCCGCGCTATCGGGGCACCTATTTCAACCACATCTTCTCAAGCTCGACCGGCTATTCGGCTGGCTATTACAGCTATCTGTGGACGCAAATGCTGGATCATGACAGCCGCAACTGGATTCTTGAGAATGGCGGGCTCACGCGCGCCAACGGCGATCGCCTGCGCGAAAAGGTGCTCAGCCGGGGCGGGACCATGGAATATGACGAGGTGTACCGCAACTTTGCAGGCCGCGACCCTGATGTGAAGTATATGCTCGCAGCGCTGGGGCTTACGCGCGGTGAAGAAGTGGCCGAGAGCGAGGCACCTTCAGCGCCAGCCGGTGCTGAATAAGACGCGACTGGGCTCTTTGTGATCGCAGTGCCGCCCGCTAACCCTTTGCTGGGTTTAGCTGGGGGCGATCAAAGCGGGTCTTTCTCGCAAAGAGCCCTCATCGCGTAGGCCGCCGGAGCGCCAATCCCATCACGTGTTGATGCAGCGCACAAAAATTGTGCATCGCAATATTTTTCTTGGACTCGCACTCGTTATGCGTATTGTGTCGTGGTGGGTGATCCGAATGTAATATTATTGCTTATAGCGGCGTTGCTCCTTGCTGGTGCAGGGGCCGGTTTCGCAGCTGGATTGTTCGGGATAGGCGGGGGCTTTGTTGTTGTGCCCGCGCTCATCATCTTGCTCCCGGTGCTCGGAGTTGAGCAGACCATTGCCGCGCATGTTGCTGTGGGCACTTCGTTAGCCACCATCATCTTTACCTCGATCCGGTCCACGATGAGCCATGCCGCGCGCGATGCGGTGGACTTCTCGTTTCTCAAAAGCTGGGCGCCCTTCGTGGTGTCCGGCACAATATTCGGCTCTCTGATTGCGAAATTCGTTTCAGGTTCTGAGCTTGCTCTGATTTTCGGGATCGGCGTTCTCATTTTCGCGGCGCACTTCCTTTTGCCAGCCCGCACACAGCAAAGCGCTATCACTCCTCTTCCCGCGGGCGTTCGGCGAGCCAGCATGGCCGGCAGTCTCGGCGCGATTTCGGCGCTTTTGGGCATCGGGGGCGGGACGCTTACGACCCTGGTGATGACCACTTATGGAAACCCGATCCACCGCGCCATTGGCACCGCTGCTGGCATGGGAGCGATAATCGCCATCCCTGCGACGGCGGGGTTCATCCTCATCGGGCTTTTTCAGCCGGGGCTTCCATTTGGCTCGGCGGGCTATGTGAATGTTCCAGCCGCCATCGTCATTACGCTTATGTCAGTCCTGGTCGCCCCGCTCGGAGCGGCGACAGCCCACATACTTTCCCCACAAGTGCTGCGGCGGGTGTTTGGAGTTTACCTCGCGGTGGTTGGAGTAACGATGATCGCCAAATACTGAAGAGAAGGAACCTGTCATGCTTACACACCGTCGGAATTTCCTGGCCGGTGCCGGTCTATCCGCAGGGCTTGGCGCAATGCCAATGATGACCGCCAAGGCTGCAACCCTGGAGCCTTCAGGCATCATGCCTTTTGGCCCTGTGAATGGCCAAGCCCTGCTCAGTCGCAACGAAAACCCGTATGGTCCGGCGCCTTCAGCGATCAAAGCGGTCTACGAT
>JBCBOW010000360.1:0-2784 GCA_039821045.1 Pseudomonadota bacterium | reverse complement strand
GAGCGAAAGCAGAAGTTCACCGATCTCTCCGATGGCTTCGTCACCCTGCCCGGCGGCGTTGGCACGATGGACGAGCTTTGGGAAGCGATCAGCTGGGCGCAGCTTGGCTATCATTCAGACCCGGTGGGACTGCTTAACGCGTTTGGCTTTTACGATGATCTCATCAAGTTCAACGCCAAAATGGCCGAAGTTGGTTTCGTACGCGAGGTCCATTCGCGCATCCTGATCCACGCCAACACCTTGCCCGATCTCATCGACAAGATGGCCGCTTACGAACCGCACACACCGATCTTTCGTATGAAGGCACAAGAGTTGTAAACACGCGCTATGGCGGTGGAGACGAATCTGGATGCGGCCCGGCGTGAGGCACTGGTCGAACACGCGCATGAGGCGATCCAGTTCGGCTCGCAAAGCTTTTCGGCTGCCTCGCGCCTGTTTGACAAAGAGACCCGCGAGCGCGCCTGGTTGCTCTATGCCTGGTGCCGCCGGTGTGACGACATTGCGGACAATCAGGTCAAAGGCGGCCCGCTCGGCGATCAATCCGATCTTGATGCGCGGCTCGAGCTTATCCGCAAGCTGACCGCCAAGGCCTTCGCGGGCGAGCCCACGGGCGATCCCTCGTTTGATGCTCTGGGCATTGTCGCGGCGGAATCCGGGCTCACCCCGGCCATGGCCGAGGACGTAATCGCTGGGTTCGCGCTCGATGCCGAGGATTGGCGACCGCGCACCGAGGCAGACATGCTGCGCTATTGCTACCATGTCGCGGGCGCGGTGGGCGTGATGATGGCGGTGGTGATGGGCGTTGACCCTGAGGACAGCGACACGCTCGATCGCGCGTGTGATCTGGGGCTCGCATTTCAGCTTTCAAACATTGCGCGCGATATCGTTGAGGATGATGCCGCGGGGCGCTGTTATCTGCCGATCGAATGGCTGGTTGAACAGGATATCGAGCCCGGCCAGCATACCAAGCCGCATCACCGCGAAGAGCTCGCTGAAATGGCCGCGCGGCTGGTGGCGCTCGTCAACAAGCATGAAGCGGCCGCGCGTGTGGGGGCCGCGCGCCTTCCCTTCCGCAGCCGCTGGGCGGTGCTTTCTGCGGCGCGCATCTACGGGGCGATCGGGCGCAAGGTGAAGAAGCGCGGTGTCGATGCCTGGAACGCGCGCGTCTTCGTCCCTCGCCCCCAAAAGGCACTGTGGGGCATCCGCGCCTTTTTCTCCGCTGCGATCAATCGCGAGAAAGTGCCCAAGGGCGGCATTGACTGGGGCATTGCCGACTTCCGTCCCGATCCGGCTTGAAGCCGCGCGCCTGTGAGCGTAGCCCAAGGGCATGAGAAAATTCCACACAGTCGCGGCGCTTTCGCTCGTCGCCCTCTCGGCTCCCGCTTGCGCGACGGAAGCCCCGGCGAAGGAAAAGGACGCTGTCGCCAACGCCGTCACCGATTTCCTCGCCGCCATTGGCAGTGAGGACAAGACGGCGGTGGCCGATCACATGTTGCCCGACGGCACTATCATGGTCCACAATCTGATGGAGGCGGACAACCCGCAAATCGTCGCCGTGCCGGTCCAGGATCACCTGAAACGCTGGGCGACGCGCACCGGCAGTTACACCGAGGCGATGAACTATGACATTATCAAGGTCAGCGGGACCATGGCGCATGTCTGGGGCCCCTATTCGTTCAAGGCGGGCACATCGTTGCGGCATTGCGGGATCAATTCGATCCACCTTTTGCGCACCGAGGCAGGCTGGAAGGTCGGCAATTTGAGCTTCACCATGGTCCCGCCGGATCAATGCGCCGCCGTCGGCGCGGACTGGGTCGAGGGCGATGATAGCTAAACTCCTCATCGCCAATCGCGGCGAGATTGCCTGCCGCATCATGCGCACGGCCCGCGCTATGGGCATCGCGACAGTCGCGGTCTACTCGGACGCGGATGCCAAGGCGCTGCATGTGCGGCAAGCGGATGAAGCGGTGCATATCGGCCCTTCGCCTGCTGCCGAGAGCTATCTTGTTGGCGAGACAATCATCGCGGCGGCCAAGGAAACGGGCGCTGAGGCGGTGCATCCGGGCTATGGTTTTCTCTCGGAAAACGCGGCGTTTGCGCAAGACGTGATCGATGCCGGGCTGATCTGGGTGGGGCCGAAGCCCCATTCCATCGAAGCGATGGGCCTCAAAGACGCCGCCAAAGAGCGCATGATCGCGGCGGGCGTACCAGTGACGCCGGGCTATCTGGGCGAGGATCAGTCGCTCGAACGTTTGTCCAAGGAGGCCGAGGCCATTGGCTATCCCGTGCTGATCAAGGCGGTCGCGGGCGGCGGCGGCAAGGGTATGCGCAAGGTTGATGATCTCGCTGACTTCGCCGCAAGCCTCGAAAGCTGCCAGCGTGAGGCCAAGGCAAGCTTCGGCAACGATGAAGTGCTGCTGGAGAAATGGATCACCAGCCCGCGCCATATCGAGGTGCAGGTCTTCGGCGATGCCCACGGCAATGTCGTCCACCTGTTCGAGCGCGACTGCTCGCTGCAACGCCGCCACCAGAAGGTGATCGAGGAAGCCCCCGCCCCCGGCATGGACGCAGCCACCCGCGAAGCAATCTGCGCCGCCGCCGTGCGCGCGGCCAAAGCGGTGGATTACGAAGGCGCAGGCACCATCGAATTCATCGCCGACGCAAGCGAAGGCCTGCGCGCCGACCGCATCTTCTTCATGGAGATGAACACAAGGCTCCAGGTGGAGCATCCGGTGACCGAAGAGATCACCGGTGTGGACTTGGTGGAATGGCAGCTACGCGTGG
>JBCBOW010000359.1:0-2792 GCA_039821045.1 Pseudomonadota bacterium | reverse complement strand
CCGGCTGACACCAATCCTTATGGCGGGGTGTTTGGCGGGTGGTTGATGAGCCAGATGGCGCTGGGCGCTGGCTCGCTTGC
The DNA here is from genome assembly GCA_039821045.1 of Pseudomonadota bacterium. GTDB lineage: Bacteria > Pseudomonadota > Alphaproteobacteria > Sphingomonadales > Sphingomonadaceae > Erythrobacter. The sequence continues at coordinate 2,712 of JBCBOW010000359.1, read as the reverse complement.
TAGCCGGGTGGGGCAGGGCACAGCTGTGGTCGTCTCCGCAACGGATTTTGCCTTTCCGGGCGCGATGGCGGTGGGCGATGAGCTCAGCGTCTATGGCGAGATCGCAGCGCGCGGGAACACATCGCTGACCTTGGCGATCGAAGCGGTGGCACGCGAACGCAATGGTGAGGCGGAGACCTTGGTTGCCAAGGGGATATTCAAGTTCGTGTTGCTCGATGACGAAGGGCGACCGCGCGCTGTCCTACAGGCTGGCGATTTGCCACAAGAGGCCTCATGAGCGCTGCGACACCCCTTCTTTTTCCCCAGTCTCCAGCAAGCATGCCTGAAGGCGATTTTTTTGACCTAAGACAGTGTGCCAGGTGTGTCAGACGAGCCTGGCGTGCGATGAACCGAGTGCGAAAGGCGGGATGATGGCGAACCAATATGATGTGCTCGTGCTTGGCTCTGGCCCGGGAGGCTATGTCGCAGCGATCCGCGCGGCGCAGCTGGGGCTCACTGTCGGCATCGTTGAGCGCGAGAACCTGGGCGGCATCTGCCTCAACTGGGGCTGTATCCCAACCAAAGCGATGCTGCGGTCCGCTGAAATCTACCACTATATGCAAAACGCCAAGGAATACGGGCTGGTCGCAAAGGGCATCGAAGCGGATCTCGACGCCATCGTGAAGCGCAGCCGCGGGGTTGCCAAGCAGCTCAACCAGGGCGTTGGGCACTTGATGAAGAAGAACAAAATCACCGTCCATATGGGCGAGGGCAAGCTAACCAGCCCCACCACCATGAGCGTCAAGGGCGAGAAGGGCAGCGAAGAGCTGAGCGCCAAACATGTGATCATCGCAACCGGCGCGCGGGCGCGCGATCTGCCGTTTGCGCCCGCGGATGGCCAACGGGTCTGGACCTATCGCCACGCCATGGTCCCACCGGAAATGCCGAGCAAACTCCTGATCATTGGGTCAGGCGCGATCGGCATCGAATTTGCAAGCTTTTACAACGATATGGGTGTCGATGTGACAGTCGTCGAAATGCTCGATCGGATCGTTCCGGTTGAAGATGAAGACGTCTCTGCCTTCCTTGAAAAGTCATTCAAGAAACAAGGCATCACGGTGATGACCGGCGCGGGGGTCGAAGCGCTTGATGTCAGCGCAAGCGCAGTGAACGCGACGATCAAGGACAAGTCCGGCGCTGCGAGCCAGACCGAATTCAGCCATGTGATCAGCGCGATCGGCATCGTGCCCAACACCGAAGAAATCGGGATCGATGACTATGTGACGATGGATCGCGGCTTTATCGCGATTGATGCGTTCGGTCGCACTGGCACGCCCGGCCTATGGGCGATCGGGGATTGCACGCCGGGGCCCTGGCTTGCGCATAAGGCCAGCCATGAGGGAGTGGCATGCGCCGAGGCGATCGCGCAGGAGCTGGGCAATGCTGATGTCCATCCGCATCCGCTGGATCGCAACGCCATTCCGGGATGCACCTATTGCCATCCACAGGTCGCCAGCGTCGGTATGACCGAAGCCCAAGCGCGCGAGGCCGGGCATGAAGTGCGCGTTGGGAGTTTCCCCTTCATCGGCAACGGCAAAGCGATTGCGCTGGGCGAAGCGGAGGGCCTCATCAAGACGGTGTTCGATGCGGCGACAGGCGAGCTTCTGGGCGCGCATATGGTGGGCGCTGAGGTTACCGAACTGATCCAGGGCTACACGATCGGCAAAGTGCTGGAGACCACCGAGGCAGAGCTCATGCAGACGGTCTTCCCGCATCCAACCTTGAGCGAAATGATGCATGAAAGCGTGCTCGATGCCTATAGCCGCGCGGTGCACTTTTGAGGCGTGGTCAGGGTCTGTCGGCGGCTATGGGGGTCGCCCTGGTGCCGGAATAATCGGCATAGTCGCGGTGTTCGGTGATCAGGCCTTTTGCAACGGTGATGATGGTGACCACCGGCGTCTCGTAGCGCACCTTGCCGCTGGCAGCAGCGGCAATATAGCGCGCGGTGCCAACGCATACGACCCGCCCGCTGGCCTCATAGATCCGGTCGCATTGATAGTTGAAATCCTCAAGCTGTCCGCCAGCCTGTTTGATGAAGGCGAGGTAAGCGGCCTTGCTGTCAAAGTTGAAACCACCTTGGGGCGCCGGAAAGGCAGCCGATGTGGGATCGCTGAAGGTCATGGTCTCAGCGGTGAGCGTCTCGAGTTTCGCCGCATCAAGCGCGAAATAGGCGGCAAGGTACGTCTGCGCGGTGCTGATGATTTCCGAATTGCCCGAAAGGGCGGGCGCATCGCCATCGGCATGCGCGAAAACAGGGCCTGCGCTGGTGCTTAGAATGCAAGCAAGCAAAAGCTGGAATAATCGACGGCCCATGATCAATGCCCCAAAAGTCCTAGATGTCTGGTGGCATGAACGTCACACACACAAGCGACAGATGCAATCGACCAAGGTACGACCACGCGCGACCGGCGCAGCCATGATCATGAAAGGCAAGGTTGGCGGACAGGGTGGGATTCGAACCCACGAAGGGCTTGCACCCTTGCCGGTTTTCAAGACCGGTGCATTCAACCGCTCTGCCACCTGTCCGCGCTGGTGACCCCGTTAGCGAGGCAATTGGCCGCACTCAAGCCCATGTGTGTCATGCGTCCCTTGGCGCGGCATTCGAAATGTGAGAACACGGCGTCATGCCTTTTGACCGTATCCTCAGCGCCTTCGCGCTTGCCGCCGCCATTC
>JBCBOW010000358.1:0-2809 GCA_039821045.1 Pseudomonadota bacterium | reverse complement strand
GGGGTCGGACAAGACTCGCTGGTCCTCTTCCTCGATACCGAAATATTCTTCGATCCAGCGCGTGTTGAGCGACCCCCAAAGCGCGATCATCGCGACCGGCGGCTATATTGCGATCGCGGAGATTGACGGAAAGATCGTGGGCACCGGGGCACTCAAAACACCCAAACAGCCGCCTGTTGGCGGGCTCAAATGGCTCGAACTTGTAAAGATGGCCACCGATCCCGATGCGCAAGGTCAAGGCGTGGGCAAAGCGGTGCTTGACCATCTCGTCGAGATTGCCCGCGATCTGGGGGCGCATCGCATTTGGCTGGAGACAAACGATCGCCTTGCTCCGGCAACGCGCCTTTATGAGCGCACCGGTTTTCGCGCGCTTACCGCGCAAGAAGAGCGCCCGACGCCCTTCTCGCGCTGCAATCTGCAGATGATGTTGGAGCTTTAGCCCTTAAGGCTTCTTGGCAACGCTCACCATCGCCGGGCGCAGCAAGCGATCCTTGATCATCCAGCCCGCCTGCATTTCCTGAACGACCGTGCCAGCTTCATGCTCGTCGGTCGGGATTTCCATCATCGCTTGATGTTGGTTGGGATCAAGTGGCAGGCCAACCGCCGGGACGCGCTCGATGCCATGTTGCTTGAAAACCTTTTCAAGCTCGCGCTGGGTCGCCTCGATGCCGACCACCAGGCCCTTCATCTTCTCATCCTCGCGAAGGGTCTCAGGGATCGCTTCGACTGCGCGGCTGAGATTGTCCCACACCGAGAGGATGTCGCGTGCGAAACCGGTCGCCGCATAGCTGCGAGCGTCGGCCATCTCCTTTTCCATCCGGCGGCGCAAGTTTTGCGTTTCCGCACGGGCGTAAAGCACTTCTTGCTTCACAGTGCCCAATTCCGCTTCAAGCGCGGAAATCTCAGACGAGAGAGCGATGCTCTCTTGGTCCATATCTTCATCAAAATCCGCCCCTTCAGGCGGCTCGTTGCCCTCCAGAAACTCCTTGGGCACACCCTTCAATTCCTTCTCGACCGCATCATCTTGCTGCGGCTTATCATTCTCGCTCATTTGGTGTTTCCAACTTCAAAAAAACTCAAGTCTAGGCGATCAGCTTTCCGAGTGATCGCGCGGTCAAATCCACCATGGGGACCACGCGCGCGTAATTCAACCTGGTGGGGCCAATCACGCCCAGCACGCCGACAACCCGCCCTTCGCGGTCGCGATAGGGCGAAGCGATGACGGACGAGCCCGATAAGCCGAACAAGCGGTTTTCGCTACCGATAAAGATCCGCGTCGCTTCGGCTTCGCGCGCGCTTTCAAGAAGGGCCGAGACCGACTGCTTGTCTTCCAGGTCTTCCAGCAAAGAGCGCACGCGCTCGATATCGCTCAGCGCGTCTTCATCAAGCAGATTGGCCGCGCCGCGCACGATCAACACCGGGCGCTCATTGGCATCCTCGCTCCAGACCGCGAGCCCGCGCTCAACCAAGTCTCGGCTTGCCGTATCAAGCTCAGAGCGTCCGGCGGAAATCTCTGCGCGCATCGCCAAAGCCGCTTCGCCAAGTGTGCGCCCTGCTAGCCGCGCGGTGATAAAATTGCTCGCTTGCTCCAGCGCGCTGGAGGTCGTCGCGCTCGCCATTTCGATCACGCGGTTTTCCACCCCGCCATCTTCGCCCACCAGCACCGCAAGCGCGCGGCCCTGGCCCAGATTGACGAGATTGAACTGAGCAAGGCGCTGTTCGCGGGTTGGCACCATCACCATGCCCGCTGCGCCCGAAAGATCAGACAGCAGGGCGCTCGCTTTGGTCAGCGCCTGTTCCACCGGCCCTTCTTCTGAAAGCCGTGCTTCGATATGCGCGCGTTCCTCATCGGTCGGCTCGGCCACCCGCATCATCGCATCGACAAAGATCCTCAGGCCCGCATCGGTCGGCACCCGCCCCGCGCTCGTATGCGGTGCGGCGAGCAATCCAACGCGCTCCAGATCAGCAAGCACGGAGCGAATGGACGCGGGCGACAGATTGAGCGCGCCATCAGCGGCAAGCGTTTTCGAGCCAACGGGGTTTCCGCTTTCGATGTAATCCTCGACAACCCGCCGAAAGATTTCGCGCGCGCGCTCGTTGAGTTCGGTAATCGGTGGGGATGTCATGCACAAATCATAGGATTTGCTCTTGCCGCTGCAAGAGTGTGATGCCAGTTGCCGCTGCCTTACGCGAAACGGAGTGATGTGACTTATGCGGCCTTCAAACCGCGCGCCTGATGAAATGCGCGCAATCACCATCGAGACCGGCTATACCAAGCACGCCGAAGGCTCATGCCTGATCAGCTTTGGCGACACACGCGTCTTGTGCACGGCCAGCATCGAAGAACGCATTCCGCCCTGGCTGCGCGGCAAAGGCGAAGGCTGGGTGACGGGCGAATACTCCATGCTCCCGCGCGCAACGCACACGCGCGGCTCGCGCGAGGCGGCCAAGGGGAAGCAATCAGGCCGCACGCAAGAGATTCAACGGCTGATCGGGCGCTCACTTCGCGCAGTCGTCGATCTGGAAAAGCTGGGCGAGCGCCAGATCACGCTCGATTGCGACGTGATCCAAGCAGACGGCGGGACGCGCACAGCATCCATCTCAGGCGCTTGGGTGGCGCTGCGCCTTGCCGTCAATGGCCTGATCGCCGCTGGAGAACTCAAGCATGACCCGATCAGAGCTCAGGTCGCAGCGATTTCTTGCGGCATCTATCAGGGCACACCGGTGCTTGATCTCGATTATGATGAAGACAGCTCAGCGGATGCCGATGCCAATTTCGTCTTGATCCAGGGCGGCCAGATTGCCGAAG
>JBCBOW010000357.1:0-2815 GCA_039821045.1 Pseudomonadota bacterium | reverse complement strand
ATCGGCAAACTCTGGACCAAATGGAAGCGACTAACGCCACCGTAGCACTACCATTTGGCCAAGATCCTAATCCGCCGCTGTTTGTGCAAGGAGCCAGTCCTTGAGGATTTCCTCTTTTAGCTCGCTTGCATCAAGGCCCAGAGACTTCACTGCGTCAAAGCGATCGCGCGGCGCATACTCGGCTGGAATTTGAACAAACACCGGATTGCCGGCACCCGCGAAGATCTGGAGGCCCTTCGTGCCGTCAACGCCGCTGCCAACCAGAAGGCCGCCGACCGCTGGCAGGCGAGCACGCGCGATCGATCCGAAGAGTAGATCCACCGATGGCCGGACGCCGGCAATCGGATCGCGATCAACCTGACGCACCCGAGGCGGCGTACCTGCTTCAATGATGACATGGCGGCTCGGATCATGCGCGAGATAAACGCGTCCAATCTCAAGTGGCATCCCGTCAACCGCATCCTGAAGCTCGCACGCAACTGAGTCCCGCAAGGAGCCAAGACTCCGCTCGATCTGCTCGGCAGGGGCATCACACACCAGCAAAGTCGGCGCGCAGTTTGCCGGGAAAGCGGCGATCAGCCGTTTCGCCGTGTCAAGGCCGGCGGCGCCGCACGCCATAGCGAGGATCTTGTCGCCCGGCTCAAACGCTGGCTCGGCTTCTTTTTCACCATCATTGGCTGCATCCTCACTGCTTAGCTCGCCGCGCGCCGCCTTCAGGACAATGCCGCCAAGCTCCGCCACCGTGGCGTTGAATTCCTCTCTTGAGGAATGCAGCGGCTTGGGAAAGCAATGCACCGCGCCAAGCTCAAGGGCACGCGCCGCTGTGCCCGAGCCCGCTTGGGCGATGCTTGACAACATGATTACGGGCATGGGCGATTCGGCCATGATCTCAGCGAGAAAATCGAGGCCCGATGTCCCCGGCATCTCGACATCGAGCGTCAGAACATCAGGTTTCAACTCGGGCAGTTTTGAGCGCGCATCATCGGCATTTGAAGCCGTACCGCACACCTCAATGCCCTTTGCATTATCCAGAATGTCGCAAAACAGCGCACGCATCGCCGCTGAATCATCAACTACCATCACTTTAGTATTTGGCATGGGTCTAATGTCGATCCGCTATTTGGTCGCCTTCAGGCTGACCGTTGGAAGTGTGCGATCATTATGCTGCGAGCTCACAAGGATGAATTGGTATCCGCTTAGGTGGTTGCTCTCAGGATCGCAGCAAACCCACCTTCAATTCATCTCGCTAAACCGGCCCCATCACAAGTCCTCTCTTTCGAAAGGGTGCTCGGTCGTGAGTATTGAAAATGCCTCCAAGCGAGGTGCAGCAGCGTTGATTACACTTCTTGTCGTGACGATCGGGGTTGCCACTTTTGGCATCTACCAAATCCGTGTTGGTGGTCCGGTCCACAACACCAATCGCGACGTTCTTCAGTTTAGTGGAGAGGTATCCCCTCCTCCGGTCTATCTGGTTGAGTCCTTTGCGCTCGCTAACCTCCTAGCGCTCCACCCGGAAAGCTATGAGATCAATCGCATCCGCCTCTCAGAACTGGAGCGCGAATTCTACGGCCGCTCGGAGTTTTGGGAAAATTCAAACCTGCCCCCAGAATTGCGTGATCAACTTGGCCGTGCTGCGCGCAAAGATGGCCGGGAATTCTGGACGGTTGTGAACGAAAAACTCAAGCCCGCCCTTCAGTCGGGAGATCCGGTGCGGATCGAGAAATCACTCAACCACCTGCTCACCAGCTATCGGCGACATCGCAAGAAGGTCGATGCGCTCATCGCGCAGATCGACACTGAAAAAACGAATCTTCGTCAGAGCAGCGAGAACACCGTGGCGCTCATCTCCGTAGTGTTGGCTCTGGCCGCGCTCGTTATTTTGGCATCAGTAATCGGAGCCTTGATGGTGCTGGACCGCGCTATTCTGAAGCCCCTGGGCAAAACGGCCGAGACGATGACGAAGATGGCGGCTGGCGATCTGAACATTGGCCTCCGCAAAGACGATCGGAAAGATGAGATCGGCACAATGCGTGAGGCGATCGAGAGCTTCCGCACATCGCTCCTCGCAGACCGCGAACGCGAAACGCAGCAGAAGTATGTCGTCGATACGCTGTCCGCTGCGCTCGAGAAATTGGCTGCTGGAGATCTGACCGCTCGCATTGACGATGAGTTCGACAAAGCCAACGAAGCCGTGCGCGAAGCCTTCAATGCATCGAGTGAAAAACTAGCAACGATGCTGGGTGAGGTGCGCGAGACAGCGCTTGGCGTGAACCAGGGCGCTGAGGAAATCCGAACCGCTTCAGATGATCTTGCGCTGCGCAACACGAAGCAGGCTGCAAGTCTGGAGGAAACCTCAGCTGCGATGAATGAGGTGACCAACTTGGTTCGCAAGTCTGCAGAGAACGCGCAGGCGGTGCAAAGCTCGTTTGCCGAAACCCACACCAAAGCCAGCGATGGCGGCGAAGTGGTCAACAAAGCCGTAAGCGCGATGGCTTCGATCGAGCACTCCTCGCGCGAGATCACTCAGATTATCGATGTGATTGATGGGATCGCATTCCAGACCAACCTGCTTGCGCTTAACGCAGGGGTAGAAGCGGCGCGCGCTGGTGATGCGGGCAAAGGTTTTGCTGTGGTCGCAAACGAAGTGCGTGCTCTTGCACAACGCAGCGCGGATGCGGCGCGCGACATCAAGGGCCTGATCGACAAATCAACCAAGCATGTGGGCGAAGGCTTTGGCCTTGGAGGCGAAGCGGGCGAATTGCTCCAAGCCATTGTCGCCCAGATCGGCAACGTGCCTGCGCAGGTCGCTGGCAGT
>JBCBOW010000356.1:0-2815 GCA_039821045.1 Pseudomonadota bacterium | reverse complement strand
CGACGCGATCCATCCGGGCTACGGTTTCCTCTCTGAAAACGCCAAATTCGCCGAGATTGTTGAAGCGCATGACCTTGCCTGGATCGGCCCCAAACCAGAGCACATCCGCACGATGGGCGATAAGGTCATGGCGAAAAAGAACGCTGGCGAGCTTGGCCTGCCGCTGGTGCCCGGCTCTGATGGTGCGGTGAGCGATCCCGAAGAGGGGCGCCGGATCGCGGCCGAAATCGGCTATCCCGTCATCATCAAAGCGGCGAGCGGCGGCGGCGGGCGCGGCATGAAAGTGTGCGAGGCCGAAGATCAGCTTGAAACGCTGATGAGCCAGGCGGGGTCCGAAGCTAAAGCCGCCTTTGGCGATGCGACCGTCTATATTGAGAAATATCTCGGCAATCCGCGCCACATTGAATTTCAAGTGTTTGGCGATGGCAAGGGCAATGCCATTCATCTGGGTGAGCGCGATTGCTCGCTTCAGCGGCGCCACCAAAAAGTGCTGGAAGAAGCGCCCTCCCCCGTCATCGACGCTGCGGAACGCGAGCGCATGGGCGAGGTGTGTTCCAAGGCGATGCGCGACATGGGCTATCGCGGCGCGGGAACGATCGAATTCCTGTGGGAAGGCGGCAAGTTCTACTTCATCGAGATGAACACCCGCCTCCAGGTTGAGCATCCTGTGACCGAAGCGATCACCGGCGTTGACCTTGTGCGCGAACAGATCCGCATTGCGGCGGGCAAATCGCTCTCGGTCGCGCAGGAGGATTTGGAGTTCACCGGCCATGCAATTGAGTGCCGGATCAACGCCGAAGACCCCTTCACCTTCGCTCCCTCGCCGGGCGAAGTGACCTATTATCACCCGGCTGGCGGCATGCATGTGCGCGTCGATTCAGGGCTCTATGCGGGCTATTCGATCCCGCCTTATTACGACAGCATGATCGCCAAGCTGATCGTTTATGGCCGCAATCGCGAAGGCTGCATCATGCGCCTGCGCCGCGCTCTGGAGGAGATGGTGGTCGAAGGGGTCAGGACGAACATCCCGCTGCACCAGGAATTGCTGCACCAGACCGATATCCTGTCCGGCGATTATTCGATCAAATGGCTGGAGAAATGGCTCGAGGAGCTGAGCGCCTAGAGCACCCCGCTCCCTTTAAACTGCTCAAAGCCCGTCGACGCTTTTGCTCACCAGAATGTTGACCGCAACACGGCGGTTTTGCGCTTTGCCATATGCGGTCTCGTTGTCTGCTGCCGGATCAGCTTCCGCCATGCCCGTCGGGCTCAGCATGCGCCAAGGCTTCCAGCCGCACTGCTGTTGCAGATGGTTGACCACGCGGCCCGCGCGCTTCTCGCTCAGCTCCTGATTGATTTCATAACTGCCGGTGGAATCGGTGTATCCGACCACCAGAAGAAGCGCGTTGTCGATCTGGTTGGCCTCAGCGGCCGCAGCGCACAGATCGTTGCGCGCCTGTGCTGAGAGATTGAACTTCCCGCTGTCAAAATAGACATTGGTGGTCGATTTGATGTTGTATTGATCGATATCACCCACACGACCGCGCAAAGCTTCCGTGGCGGCAGCGTTGCGCACCGTCGCCTCCTTGTTCTCGCCGATCGCCTGGCCCTGCTTGGCAAACTGGCGCGAGGTGCCGCGGTTAACGAGTAGAGCGGTCTCATAATCGCTCTTGGTAAAGCGGATTGAGCTTGCAACGAGGCCGCCGTTCCATTGCACCGTGTTGATCTTCACCGGCAGCCCATCAAGCAGCGAATCCATCGTCAGCGCTGTGCGGCCAAGGCCAAGGAAACCCCCGGAGGCTTTGATCGAGGTGCCCTGGCTCACGCGCACATTGGTCGATGAACCATCAGCGGCGACGATCTCCATCGCATCGCCGCTCTTTTCAGCAATAAACCCTTCGACCAGCGGCCCTTCAGCCAGCCCTTCAAGATCAGCAGGCGGCGAACCCAGAACAGTGGTCAAAACCTCTGTATCGCCTTGAGGCACACGGGTGGGCTGTGCCGTCGCGCTCACAGGAGCCAGCATCACCATCGCCGCCACACCCGAAACCAAGCTCACTCTTTGCAAGATCATGGTCATCTCCATTCCTCCTTCACTCGTGTTGATCGCCATAACGCGCATCGAATTGCGCTGCTAGCGCGAGCAATCCGTATTGTATCAATTGCACCCTGCGCATTGCCTAGCGGCCAATGTTACGCGCAAGCTTTCAGCCAGATTAACACCTTGGCGAGCCGTGGTCATGACACGGCTGGTTGAGCCACACTGTATGACAGTGGCGTTCGATCAAAACTCCAGTTTGACTTTGGCTTGCGCGCCTTGCGCGTTCCATCCGCCGACCGAAGAGTTTGTGATATTCGCCTGCGCCTCAGCATCGCTCGAAAGCTTCAGCCGCGCACGCGGGACCGCGCTCCCGAATGTCAGCGCATCGGCGGATGGCAATTCGGCTCCAAGGCGGGGCGACTGCTCAGTCTTTCGGCACACAACGATCTCGGGATTGAACGGATCGGGCTCCTGCTCTGCACACATCTCAGCTGGCGGCGCGAGCGGCATGAGATCAATCACAAGGCTCCCGTCAGCCCGGGTTTCGCTTGGCAATTGACTAGCGCTCTGGGGAGCTTCGCTTGATTGCTCAGCAGCAACAACAGCGGCAGGCGAAGGAGGCTCGACGTCCAACATGGTTGAACCTTTATCACAATTCTGCACTCCGGCTTAGCCCAAACTGCCGCTTCCAGAGCTACCGCCCGGAGCTCTACAGCGGTACGCCAGGCTCGTGCTTCGCGGTGCGGATGGTCAGCGAGGTTTTGACGCTATCGACAT
>JBCBOW010000355.1:0-2824 GCA_039821045.1 Pseudomonadota bacterium | reverse complement strand
GGAGCTGGGATCGATCCCATGGCGACGCTTTCGACCAAAGGTGTGGGATGTTCTTTCGCACCGGCGATGTCGATCCGGCTCGGTCGATAGGGAACGTAGACACCCGATTGTTCGCCGAGCGCGCGCGGGGTTTCGAGCGTGCCGTAACCGACCTCGATGACTTGCTGGGTGACGGGCTTACGCGTTGGCTTGGGATGAGCCTTCGGCTTAGCGCGCATCGCGCGGAAAAGGCTGGTGGGCTTCGGTGCTGAGCGGATCATAGGCTTTGTGCCCTCCCCCGTGATCGCGCTTCGCTTCACCGGTCGCACGCAGTCGGCAAGTTCCTGCACAGTCTGGCGCGCAATCACCGATGGACGTATAGTGCCCGGTACCTTGTCGATGACCAGCAGCCGCACGGAAACACTCGTGCCTTGCTTGTGATAGCAGCGCTCGAGCCGATACGAGGTCTGGACGGTACAATTGGCAAAGGTCTCATCGTACATTCGGCCAAGCTTTGCGCGGGTGGTGAACCAGTCGGGCATAATCGCGACGCAGCGACCGCCCGGCGCAAGCTTGGCCAGCGCCGAGCGCAAATGGCGGACAGCAGCGAGTTGATCGACGCCCCTCCCCTGCGAGCGAGAGAACGGCGGGTTCATAAGGATGAGCGTCGGCCGCAGCGCGGGATCGGTAAGCGCGGTTAGCATCGCGCCGTCGAAACCGGTGATCGTCGCGTTCGGAAACAAGATTTCGAGCTTGCTACGTCGTTTCGGATCGAGCTCGTTGCAGTGCAGCTCGGCGACCGCCGGGAGCATGGCAACAAGCGAGCCGTGCCCCGCACTAGGTTCGAGCACGATATCGCTTGATCGCGGCTGCGCAAGGATCACGGCCAGAGCAGCAAGGTCCGCCGGCGTCGAGAATTGCTGGTAACGGATTTGGTCTTCGCTGCGGACCGTATGGGTCGGGAGCCGTTTGACCAGTTCGCCGATCGGTCCGATATCGCTGAGAGCGGGACTGCAGTGAGTGGAAGCGAGATGCTTAGCAAGGCCTGCTTCAAGCAGGTCGTACGCATCTCGCTGCGACCATGCACCATCGGCTGAACCTGTACCGAACACGTCGGCCATGCGCGCAAACAACGTTTTCTTTGTGAGGGTCGTATCGGCGATCGCGGCAGCGATATCGTTGATCGCCGCATTCATGCGGGTGTCGGCATGCTCGAATAAGTCTGTCATGGGACGCTCCTGATGCTGATCCGCATCTGAGCCTCCCCCTCCTCTTTCAGCCGCCCTGCACTTGAGCTTGCTGGGTCATCAGATGATCGAGATAGGCTGACCAATCGGTCCAACGCCGAGGTGGAGGATGCCGACGAACTATGCGGCCTTCGCGCGCATGCGCTTTGATCGCGGCAAGCGCGCCGATCCGGCCCGCCCGGTTGTTGTCCTCGGCGATGATGAGCTCGTCGATCTGGTCAGGGATCCGGACCAGCGGAAGCCGCTCGGCGCCCAGCGAGCTCCAGCAAGGAATATCGTGGAGACGGGTGTAAGCCGCCGCATCCTCCATGCTTTCGGCAAGGCCGAGAGCCCTGCCCTCAAACCGCGGTGCCCAAGCTGCAGCGCCCGGATGTCCAAGCATGAACTTGCCTTCATGCCGCGTGCCGTCCGCGCTTAGCGCGATCCTCTGGATAGCCTTGATCGTTCGACCCTCGCGAAGCGCGATCAAGACAGCAGGCCGAAAGGCGGTCCGGGGTTTGCGCCCAAATGGGCAACGCGGATGAAACCGCACGTCGTCGAGCGGCAAGGAGAGACGCCGAGCCTGCCTATAGGCATCACCAAGACTGCCCTCAAGCGCCCTTCCCTGCTCCCAGATGCGCAAGGCATTGGCTCGATTGCGGTTCGCTTGAAAACTAGGCGGTGGCGAATTCGGGATCGGTCTGGTGCGGGCGATCTCGCGGAGCACCTTCTCGTTTCGGCATCCCGTAAAGCAATGGACAAGGATGCCTTTCTGCCCTTGCCGGATCGAAAGCGATGGGGTCCGATCAGCATGGGCCGGACAATGGCACATGGCGTAAGCGCCGTGCCATTTGCCACGAAGGCCCGCGACAATGTCGATGGTTTCTTGGTTTGGGCGCAGCGCGACATACATAGGTCGCTCCTTTCATCGCCCTACCCTTCCCTCTTTGCTTTTTGGCGGCTAAGCAAGGCGTTCGTGGTTTGTTCGAAGGGGTTCTAAAGCCCTTCCAGAATTCCAAAATAAAATCAAAGCTTCACGGTGGTTAGATAGGTTTAGAGAGTCTTTAGAGGAGTTAAGGAGCGACTGGTGTGCTTGAATGCTAGGAAATTGGGCGAGTCGCGCTGATCGCTCGTTCCTGATGTGTCGGTAATCCGTTCCCGTTGTGACGACCAATGCGTTCCCGAAGTGTCGAGAGACTGTTCCCAGAGTGTCGAACTTCGTTCCTAATGTGTCGACACCATCCACACGAATGGAAATTCACTGCTCAGATTGAATCATTTCTTGCGTTGGTGCGCACGAAGGGGTTCAAAATGGTTGTGGTGGATCGATGAAGGCGGTGCTGACCTTCCCTGACACGACACTTTGGGAACGCTTGGTCCGAACCTTGGTGCTCGTCCCGTAGGATTTACCAAGCGTGTGGCCTCTAACGGCGGTGCTCAATAGCCCCGGAGCTGATGCTTGTTTTTGTCGTGATGGCGTCGCACCCAACCGATGAATGCTCTCTGCCAATTAGCTGGAGTTCGATCCTGGTTGGCCTCCACCCATTGCTCAAATTCGGCGTGAAGAGCGTAAAAATCCCACCCGTTAAAGTGCGTCCGAAGGTACTGAAGGGTGTCTT
>JBCBOW010000354.1:0-2832 GCA_039821045.1 Pseudomonadota bacterium | reverse complement strand
GACACGAGACCGACGCCACGATGATCACATCATCGCGTTCGAGCAGCGCGCGCGTCGCCGAGTGGCGCATCCGGACGATCGCCTCGTTCACGCTCGATTCCTTCTCGATATACGTGTCAGAGCGCGGGACATAGGCTTCGGGCTGATAATAGTCGTAATAGCTGACAAAATATTCGACCGAATTGTTCGGAAAGAAGCTCTTCATCTCGCCGTACAATTGCGCGGCCAGGATCTTGTTCGGCGCAAGGATCAGGGCGGGGCGCTGCAATTCCTCGATCACTTTGGCCATTGTAAAAGTCTTGCCCGAGCCCGTGACCCCGAGCAGCGTCTGCGTCTTGTCGTTCTCGCGCGCGCCAGCGACGAGTTCGGCAATCGCGGTCGGCTGATCGCCTGCGGGCTCGTAATCCGAGACCACTTCAAAGCGCTTGCCCGGCATCGATTTTTCAGGGCGCGCTGGGCGGTGCGGGGTGAATTCTTCGCCGGTCTCAGGCTCATCAAGCCCGCGGCGGATTACGAGTGCTGACATGCGGGGGGATATGCCCTCCCAAAAGCTGGTTGTGAAGCGGGTGCGCTCGCTTTAGTTCTGCGTTTCACCATAGGGAGGGATAACACATGCGAATTGCGAAACTGAGCACCACCGCGCTTGCAATAGTGGCTCTGGCAGCGTGTTCGGGCGGCAGCGACGTCGACACCGATAGCGCGGACGCAGATGGCGATGGCTCGGTTAGCGTTGCCGAAGCTGCAGACGCTGTCGAAGCGAGCGGGCTCGTCACCCCGCAGCCCGGGCTTTACAAAGTGACCTCCAACGTAGCCGGCCGCGATATTACGCTTGAACAGTGCATCACGCCTGAAATGGTCGATGGCGGCTATGAAGAGATGATGAAGGAAAACCAGGACGGCGAGTGTTCTTACGACAAGTTTGAGATGTCTGGCGGCAATCTTGATGCAGTGCTGGTATGCCAGACAGAGCAAGGCCCGATGACCATGTCGATGAAAGGCACGGTGAGCGCCACATCATCCGACGTCGAGATGCAAATGGCCGGGATGACGATCCGCAGCCAGCAGGAGCGTATCGGCGATTGCTAACCGATTGCCTGTCGCAATCATGCGATAAGCGAGAAGGGCGTGCAACGCGCGAGCTTTGCCTGATGACGTGCGCTTGTCTGGCGGCTTTACTCTTGCGCTGGAGATGTTAGTCCTTCGCAAATGCAGCAAGCGCAACGGGGATCAGCGCAAACACAGCAAGCGCAGGATGGGCCAGCGCAGGGCCGCGCTGTTGTGGGTTACACGCCTGATGACCCGGGCATGTTTGATGAAATGTATGATGAGGCGGGCAATATCCGGCCTGCCTATGCCGATTATTGCGGCTGGCTGAGCGGTCAGGATGCAGCCTCACTCAGGCGGAAGAATGCGGAAGCTGATGACAGTTTTCGCCGCACCGGCATTACTTTCAACGTTTATGGCGAGGACGAGGCGGAAGAGCGCCTGATCCCGTTTGATATGGTGCCGCGCGTGATCACCGCGAGCGAGTGGCGGCGGCTGACGCGCGGGATTGAGCAGCGGGTGCGTGCGCTCAATTCCTTCCTCTATGACCTCTATCATCGCCAGGAGATTATCCGCGCAGGCCGCGTGCCCGAGCGGCTCTTTCGCCAGAACGAGGCCTGGTTGCCGCATATGGTGGGCTTTACCCCGCCGGGCGGCATTTACACGCATATCGTGGGCATTGATCTGGTGCGCACCGGGCCTGATGAATTCTTCGTGCTTGAAGACAATGCGCGCACACCCTCGGGCGTCTCTTACATGCTCGAAAACCGCGAGACGATGATGGCGATGTTCCCTGATCTGTTTACGCAGGTCGCGGTTGAGAGCGTCTCGAACTATCCGCGCCGTCTTGCGCGCAGCCTGGCCTCCTGCGCGCCGCCGGGTGCCTCATCGCTCAACAAGCCGACGGTCGCCGTGCTCACGCCGGGGATCTACAATTCGGCCTATTTCGAGCACGCCTTTCTCGCCGATCAGATGGGCGCGGAGCTGGTTGAGGGATCGGACTTGCGCGTTGTCGATGGCCGCGTGCAGATGCGCACCACCAGCGGCTACACCCCGATTGACGTGCTCTATCGCCGGGTCGATGATGATTATCTCGATCCGCTGACATTCGAGCCGGACAGCGTGCTGGGCGTGCCGGGCATCATGGATGTCTACCGCGCAGGCCGGATCACGATCGCCAACGCTCCGGGCACAGGGATTTGCGATGATAAGGCGATCTATTCCTTCATGCCGGAGATCGTTGAGTTCTACACCGGCGAGAAACCGCTGCTGCCTAATGTCCAGACCTGGCGCTGCGCTGATGATGACAGTCTGGCTTATGTGCTCGACAATCTCGAGGAGCTGGTCGTCAAAGAGGTGCACGGTTCGGGCGGCTACGGGATGCTGATCGGGCCGACCGCCTCGAAGAAAGAGATCAAGGCCTTCCGCGCGAAGCTTGAAGCGAACCCGCAAAATTACATCGCGCAGCCCACGCTCTCGCTTTCAACCTGTCCGATCTACACCAAGAAAGGCTTGGCCCCGCGCCATGTCGATCTGCGCCCCTTTGTGCTTGTCTCGCCCAACGGGATCGACATCACGCCCGGCGGCTTGACGCGCGTGGCGCTCAAGAAAGGCTCGCTTGTCGTCAATTCGAGCCAGGGCGGCGGCACCAAAGACACCTGGGTGCTGAAGGATTGATGCTGGCATGATGCTGGGCCGCACTGCGAACGGGCTGTTCTGGATGTTCCGTTATCTGGAGCGCGCTGAAAACACTGCACGGTTGCTTGAAGCGGGTCTGCGAATGGCTCT
>JBCBOW010000353.1:0-2835 GCA_039821045.1 Pseudomonadota bacterium | reverse complement strand
GGTTAAGGTATTGCGTCCCATGCTAGGTGAGTTGGCTGGAATGATGGCCCAAGGCCGCCTCAAGCGACTTGATCTGGGTTGAAACCGCGCTCTGCGAGATGTTGAGCGAGCGCGCAGCGCCTGTGAGGGTTCCTTCTTTGGCGACCGCTCTGAATAGGCGCAGATGATGCAAATTGAGTATCGCCATGCGCTTTCTCCGGCTGCTCCAAAGTTGGTGTGTTATTCGATATGATAGAACCATAGTGCCTGTTGTATGAAGCTTTATCGATATGCTTTTGGGCGCAGCTGTTCTGCTATCATCTCATCTGATGCTTAGGGCTCACCGAGGGTCGGGTGAGTTCGCGTTCCACAAGCGCCGTGTTTCTCGGGATCGACCACGCCTTATCTGCGCACGCAAAAGCTCAGATTGTCGCAAATGAACGGAACGGTTCGCTATTTGCGACATTCCAGTACCCAGACTGCGTTCTCTCATCTCAACAAGGGGGGTAAGGGCGGCCCTCATATGATCAGCAACCCAACCCGCATTGCCCGTTTGGCCCTCGTGTCTGGCGCAGCGCTTACGCTGTCCGCCTGCATTTCTATGGCGCCCGAAGCCCTTGAGCCCAGTGTTGTAGCAGAAATGCCTGAGAGCTTTTCAGGCACAGAGCAGGCACCCGGCGATTACACCCCAACGGCATGGTGGCGCGGTTTCGAGGATCCGGTTTTGGATGCGCTCGTGACCGACGCGCTCGCCAGCAACTTGGACATCGTCGAAGCCGCTGCCCGTGTGCGCCAAGCAAGAGCGCAAGCGCGGATTTCCAGAGCCGCTCTCATTCCCCAGGTAAACGCCAGCGGCAGCGGCGCGGAAACCAGCACGCCGCTTGATGGCCTGGCGTTTGGCGGCCTTGGCGGCGAAGGCGGTGAACCCATCACGCGGATCGACAACACTGTCTTCAATCTTGATGCAACGGCATCCTACGAGCTTGATCTATTTGGGCGCGCGCGAGATGATTATCGTGCAGCAAGACGCGATGCGATCGCGACCACCGCTGATCTCCAGACCGTGCAACTGTCCTCGGCTGCCGAGACCATTTCAGCCTATTTCGACCATGTCGACACAAGCCGCCAATTGGTCCTGACGCAGCGGACAGTTGAGGCCTTGCGAGACCGGGCAGAGCGCACTGATGAACGCTTTTTGCGGGGTTTGGCTGATAGCCTTGAGCTCTATCAAATCCAGCAAGATCTGCGCGCGACAGAAGCCTCGGTTCCGCAATTGAAATCCGCTCTGGCAGCCACCCGCTCTCGGCTTGCGCTTCTGCTTGGGACATACCCTGAGGAATTGGACGAGCGCTTGTCAGGTCCTCTGACGCCGCGCCTGGTTTTTGAACCCGTGCCTACCGGGCTGCCAATAAACCTTCTGTCGCAGCGCCCCGATATCAATGCTGCATGGCAGCGATTTGATGGCGCGCGATTGCGGATCGGAGCGCGCCGGGCAGAGCGTTTCCCAAGTCTGACCTTCTCAGCCGGATTGGGCACGCAGGCGGGAGAGATTGGCAATGCCTTTGACTTCGCGAACAATTGGACATCGTCCTTGGTAGCCTCGATCACCGCTCCGATCTTTGATGCCGGGCGCATCAATGCCAACATCAAGGCCGCGCGCGCGACTTACGATCAGCAAGGTGCCGCCTATGCTCGTGCGGTGCTCAGCGCGTTTGGCGAGGTGGAAAGTGCGCTCGCCGATTATGAGCAGCAACGCGAGCGCTATGCACTTGTCAGCCGCCAGGTCGCAGAGGCGCAGAGCTCTCTCGATTTGCAACGCCGTCGCTTTGCGGCGGGCGTGGGCGAATACCTCTCTTATCTCGATGCGCTGAGAAACCTCTATCAAGCCGAGATTGGCCTTTCGCAGGCGGCTCGGGCGGCGGCAGGCGCGCGCTTGTCGGTGCACCGGGCCTTAGGAGGCGACTGGGTTGGCGAGGAACTCGCAGAGCCGCTTGCGCTGGACATGCGCGAGGCAGACGAAGGCGATAGCAGGGCAACAGGAGAAGCGCAGTGAACCGTCAGATTTTGTGGTCCTTACTGCTTGTCGGCGGCGCGGTTTTAATCGGTGGTGTGCTTGTTATGGCTCGTCCGCAGCCAGCTGAGGAAGAGCGCGTGGAAGAGGTTCCGCTGGTTCAGGCTGTGCCGCTGAAAGAAGCATCCGGGGCCATCCCTGTGCTGGGCAGCGGCACTGTGCAGGCCCGCGAAGAGGTGACAGTTGGCTTCGAGGTCGGCGGGCGGATCACCTATGTCAATCCAGCCTTCCGCGAAGGCGGCGTCGTGGCTGCTGGGGCCACTTTGCTGCGGGTCGATGAAAGCGACTATCAAAACAACGTGCAGATCGCTCAGGCTGATGTCGCCGCGCAAGAAGTCTCAGTCCTTCAAGCCGAAGAGGAAGTGACGATAGCGCAGGAGGAGCTGGCGCGTTTCGCTGTCCGTGAGCAAGGCCGCGCCACCGGCGCGCAAGGTGAGACGCAGATATTGCCACCGAGTTCGACGGATGGCTCAAAAGCGAGCATTTCGCCCGAGGAAATTATCGTCGAGGCGACAGCTGAGCGGGGCCTTGCCACCCGGGAGCCACAATTGCGCTCCGCCGAAGCTGCGCGCGAACGGGCGCGGGCCAGCCTTGCTGATGCTCGGCTATCCTTGAGCCGAACACGTGTGCGCGCGCCGTTTAGCGGGTTCGTGCGCGAAGAGAGCGCGGCGGTGGGATCGCTGGTTCAGGTCGGCCAGGCGCTCGGCTCGATTGTCCCGACCGATGCCTATGAAGTGCGAATCGCGCTCACAGCAGAGGAAGCGGCGCTCATCCCTGGTCTGCTG
>JBCBOW010000352.1:0-2853 GCA_039821045.1 Pseudomonadota bacterium | reverse complement strand
TGCCGCGTGATTTGGCCCAATTGGCGCGCTTTGATCGGCCTATTGGCTGGTGGCTGCTGTTTTGGCCGTGCGTCTGGGGAATCTGGTTGGCAGGCGCTGGCTGGCAGTGGGCCTTGCTCGGCTGGTTGCTGCTCGGCAGCATCGCGATGCGCGGCGCAGGCTGCGTCTATAACGACATCGTCGACCGCGACCTCGACCGACAGGTCGCCCGCACCCGCAGCCGCCCGTTGGCGAGCGGCGCGGTCAGCCTGGATGAGCCGCTCGTGCTCAAAACGGATGATTATCCCGATCTTGCCGCCGCTTGGCGCCCCTTTTTGAGCCAGCATCCAGGGTTTGAGCCACAGGGCGCGAGCCTCGCGCTCGCCGGGCCTGTCGCCGGGGATACGCCGTTCAAGCTCACCAACAACGATTGGGCGTTTGAGCCTGCGAGCATGCCCGCATCGCTGGGCGTCAAACATCTGACCTTGCTCAATGATTTTGCCGCCATCGCGCATGGTATCGCCGCGCCGGGCGCGCCGCTCGAACTGTGATCACCGCGCGGGCAAAACGCGCATGGGTGCCGCCAATGTCTGCAACCGCAAGCTCCATTTAGAGCCCCCCTCAGAGCCCGGCGCTCGCCAGCATCGCCGAAGCGCCTTGCTCTGCACCATCTACGCTGGCCTGCATCATGCGAAAGAGCTCGCGGCCAACGCCCCAGGCTTGCGCAGGGTCGGGCGCGGGCGCGCGCGCGCTGAGATCGGCATCGGTTGAAAGCGCCCCGGTGTGTGCGCAGACCCGCACCACATCGCCATCGCGCAAGAATGCCAGCGGGCCCGGCTCGCCTCCTGCGCCAGCGTAGGCTTCGGGCGTTACATGGATGGCTGACGGCACCTTGCCCGATGCGCCGGACATGCGCCCATCGGTGACCAGCGCGACCTTGTGTCCGCGCCCTTGCAGCACGCCGAGCGACGGGGTGAGCGCGTGCAGCTCGGGCATGCCGTTGGCGCGCGGGCCCTGGAAGCGCACAACGACGACGACATCGCGATCAAGCTCGCCCGCCTGAAACGCCGCTTTGACCGCGCTCTGGGTTTCAAACACGCGGGCCGGGGCCTCAATCGTCCAGCGATCATCCGGGATCGCTGAGGTTTTGATGCAAGCGCGCCCCAGATTGCCTTCCAACAGCCGCATGCCGCCATCGGATTGGAAGGGCCCTGCAACGCCGCGCAGCATATCGGGGTTGCGGCTCTCGCTCACCGGCTCCCATGCTGGCTCTGATCCAGGCGCCTCTTCGCTCAGCACGGCCTCGCGCGCATAGGCGTCAAATCCTTCGTCCCACACGGTGAGGATGTCGCCATGCGCAAGGCCCGCATCGAGCAATTCGCCGATCACCAGCGCCATGCCGCCGGCTGCGTGGAACTGGTTCACATCGCCTGTCCCATTGGGATAGACGCGCGCGAGCAGCGGCACGACCCCGGAAAGCTCGGCCATGTCGGACCAATCGAGCGCAATCCCTGCCGCGCGCGCGATGGCGGGCAAGTGGATGGCATGATTGGTCGAGCCGCCGGTTGCGAGCAGGCCGATAACGGCGTTCACGATCGCCTTTTCGTTGACCACCTTGCTCAGAGCGCGCTGAGGTTGGTCCGCCAGGTCTGCGAGCCGGTGCACCGCGCCGCGGTCCATCGCCTGGCGCAGCTTGGTCCCCGGTGTCACGAAGGCTGCGCCCGGAATGTGCAGCCCCATCATCTCCATCAGCATCTGATTGGAATTGGCGGTGCCATAAAAGGTGCAGGTGCCGGGCGAATGATAACTCTTGAGCTCGCTTTCGAGCAGTTCACCGCGATCGATCTCTCCCGCGGCGTATTTCTGACGGGTCTCCTGCTTTTCAGCGTTCGAGATACCGCTGGGCATCGGGCCGGAAGGGACGAAGATCGCGGGCAAATGCCCAAAGCGCAGCGCGCCGATCAAGAGGCCGGGCACGATCTTGTCACAAATGCCGAGGCAGGCGATGGCGTCATACATCTGGTGGCTGAGCGCGACGGTGGTCGCCATCGCAATCGCATCGCGGCTGAAGAGCGAGAGTTCCATCCCATCTTCGCCCTGGGTTACGCCATCGCACATCGCCGGTGTGCCGCCTGCGACCTGCGCCGTTGCGCCCACTTCGCGGGCGTAGATCTTCAAGCGCTCAGGATAGCGGCCATAGGGCTGATGCGCTGAGAGCATGTCGTTATAAGCGGTGACAATGCCGATGTTGGGCCCGCGCCCATCGCGCATCGCGGCCTGATCTTCCAGAGCGCCTGCGAAGGCATGCGCCAAGTTGGAGCAGGCGATATCCTTGTGCTCCGGGCGCCGGTCAGCTTCGCGCCGCATCAGCTCCAGATAGGCGCTGCGACTGGGCCGCGAGCGCTCGATGATCCGCTGGGTAACAGCATGGATGGTGTTGTTCAGCTCACTCATCGCAGCTCACTCATGCCAGCTCACTCCATCGCGCTCTGTCAGGCCGATCGCAGCGCTTGGGCCCCAGCTGCCGGCTGTATATGTCTTGGGCGTAACGCCCGCTGCTGCCCATTGCGCGCGGATCGCATCAATCCAGTGCCACTGCGCTTCCACTTCATCACGGCGCACAAACAAAGTCTGATCGCCTTTGACGAGATCAAGCAGCAACCGTTCATAAGCGATCCGGCGGTGCTGGCCGACAAACGCATCGGCCATGGCGATCTCCAGCGGCACTTCGCGCAAGGCCACGCCCTCTTCCTCAAGCCCGGGCACTTTCGCCATCAGCGACAAGGTGATGTTTTCTTCTGGCTGGATGCCGATGAGGAGATGGTTGGGCTTCATCGCGGCGCCGCCTCCCCCGTTTCTGGCGCCCCCGTTTCT
>JBCBOW010000351.1:0-2855 GCA_039821045.1 Pseudomonadota bacterium | reverse complement strand
CGTGTGCAGGGTTTCGCGGATTTGGATTTCGTCACCCTGGCGCTGACACCACAGCTCGCGCAGCTTCTCTGGCACCGCTTCAACCGAGCCGGCCGGATAACGCGCACGTGCCGCAGCGGAGACAGCGTGGTCGGCAAGGTCGCTCGCAAGCGCGATGATGTTCCTGTGCAGAAGATCGCGGCTTTCGCTCGCATCATCGCCCATAAGGACCATCATCAAGGTCCAGATTTCTTCACCCGATGAAGAACCAGCGGACCAGAGCCGAACAGCCTTGCCATCCTTTGCACTAGCCACGAGCTTTGGGCGCACGTGCTGCGTGAAATGCTCAAAGTGATGAGGCTCGCGATTGAAGTAGGTGTGGTTGGTCGTCAGCGATGCGATGACCCTGTTTTTGAGCGCCGCGTCGCCTTCGAGCAGGTCCAGAAACTCGCCAAATCCGGTTGCCCGGCTCTTGCGCAACAACGGGGCGATGCGCGAATAGGCAAGCATCGCTTTGCCATCGCTTAAAACAATACCCGCTTCGCTGTGAATCATATCAGCGACCCGCCGGAAATCTGCGCGACTGTAGACTTGCGGACTTATGCCGGGGACGAGCGGGGCCTCGCTTGTCGACAATGTGGCAGCGCGATCGCTCATTGCGGCGCGCCGACTGTTTCAGGCTCTTGCGCTGGCTCGGCTCGGCTCTCGGTTGCTTCAGCGGGCGCGTCTGCCTCATCGCACAATCTGGCGAGCATCGCAGTTTCGCTGCAGGCCGCGCTCTGTACGAGGTAATCGACATCCACAATCAGGGCGACTTGACCATTGCCAAGAATGGTCGCACCCGCCACGCTCTCGACTGATCGATAGTGCGCATCGAGGCTCTTGATGACAAACTGGCGCTGATCGGTGATCGCATCGACGAGCAGCGCGGCCTGTCCGTGGCTTTCAGTCTCGACGAGGACGAGGACACCCTTGCTCGGATCCTCTTTCATCCCTCGTGCGCCTGTCATCAAACCAAGCGAGACGATCGGAACGAAGTTGCCGCGCACATTGAGCATCCGGCGAGCGCGTCCCATGCCCTTCAAGTCTTCCTGCTGGGGACGCAGGCTCTCGATGACATGTGCCAGCGGGATAACGAGCGATTGATCACCCACCTGAACGATCATCCCATCAGAGATCGCCAGCGTTAACGGCAGAGCGAGGCTGAAGGTTGTGCCTTTACCCGGCGTTGATTCGATGCCGATGCGCCCGCCCAGATCCTTTACGTTTTGCTTGACGACATCCATGCCAACGCCGCGTCCGGAAACGCTGGTCACCTTGGCGGCGGTTGAAAAGCCAGGTGCAAAGACGAGCTGGTGCACTTCTTCATCCGAAAGCTCGGCATCTTCGCTGATCAGACCGTTTGAAATCGCCTTAGCGAGCACTTTCTCGCGGCTGATCCCGCGGCCATCATCGCTGATCTGGATCACGATCCGGCCCGCCTTTTGCTCGGCGGAAAGCGACAAGGTGCCTTCAGGTTCCTTGCCTGCCGCCTGCCGCTCTTCGGGTGGCTCAATACCGTGGTCAACTGCATTACGAATAAGGTGTGTCATCGGCTCGCTAAGCCGCTCGATGACGGTCTTATCGAGCTCGGTCGTCTCGCCGGTCACTTCAAGCTTCACATGCTTGCCGGTGTTGCCCGCCAGCTCACGCAGCAGCCGGGGCACTCGGCCAAAGACCGAGCTTATAGGCTGGGCGCGAAAGGCCATGGCGTGCTCCTGGATGTCGCGCACGAGCGTATCGAGCATCGCCAGCTCTTCGATATGGGCAAAGCCCTCATTCTCAATGCGCTGCGTGAGCATCGCTTGCGCGATCACGAGCTCGCCCACGCCATCGATCAGCTTGTCCAGTTTTTGGAGATCGATGCGGACGCTTTGGGAGGTTTGATTGGACGAGGAAGCCTTGGCTCCGGCTGAGACCGCTGCGGGTGATGCATCTTTGGAAGCAGGCGCGCGCTCATCCTTGCTCTTGACGCTCTTTAGCGCTGCAGTGGGGCTTGCCTCAGATGTCTCAGTCGCCGCTGGGGCCGAGGCAGTTGCTTGCGCCGAGGTCGCATCTTCCTCGTTCGTGGGCACGGCAACCGGGGGCATTTCCTCATCGCCAAAAGCAAGGGCGCAATCATCTCCGACAAAGTCAAAGATTTCTTCGACATCAGCACGATCGACCTGGCCCGGCATCTCAAAGGTCCAGCCAAGATAGCCCTGCTCCGGATCGAAGCGATCAAGCGGGGGCAGTGCACGCGTATCGCACTCGACGCAGCGACCACCCAGAAGCTCAATCTCGCGCAGCCACAAAAGCGGCTCGCTGCCATTGTTCATAGCACCGGCATGCGGGCGGATATGGACCAGCCAGGGGGCGGGTGCGTCACCCGGTTCGTCGCTTGCCGCTGCGCAGGCCTCTGCATCGGGCGCGCCGAGCTCATCGAGCAGCGCGTCAAGATCATCGAGCAGATCATCTGATGCGCCCGCGCTTTCAGATGAGCTTGCCTCTTGCGCTGATCCTTGCGCTGGATCGTTTGCAGGCGCAGCTCCCGAACGTGCCTCCTCCAGTCGCTTCATCAGCGCAGCATCATCCGGCTCAGAGCCGGCTCCGCGCGCCGCTTCGACATGATCGCGCAGCATATCGAGCGCGAGCAAGAGCAAATCGACGAGATCGCTTTCAAGCGCGACCTTCCCCTCGCGAATATCGCCGAGCAGGTTTTCAAAGCAGTGCGTGTAGCTCTGCATAGCGAGATGGCCAAACGCTCCCGCGCCGCCCTTGATTGAGTGAACGGCGCGGAAGATCGCGTTGATCGTCTCGTCATCATGCGTGCCTGACTTGCAGGCATCGAGGCCGGT